>NZ_JBXAYI010000003.1:0-296806 GCF_056782235.1 Dellaglioa sp. CoH-55-MRSF-7 | reverse complement strand
GGACATACAAAAATCCCTCCATGATTATCGGATGAAATTATATTATTTCATCTGACAACCATAAAGGGATTATTACACAAGAAATTTCTTGTTGGAACTTTTTTTCATTTGTCTTTATAGAAATTTTCAATTAATCGATTAGGTATAAACCAAATTGATGGTACAATCAGACAAAAAATTAACACCAACTCTGGTTTAATAAATACTGACATCAATCCAATAAGTGAAAAAGATAACGACACCCATGTTTTATTGTCATTTTTAATTGCTTTTGCTAAATTTGATTCAGGCCCATTTGCTCGAAGTAATTCATTAGTTAATACTACATACATAATATTAAATAATAGAAAGACAAGGCCATATAAAAAGGCAGGCGCAAATTTATTATAATGTTCACCAACCCAGCTTGTTGCAAATGGCATGAATGACATTACAAACATAAATCCAGTATTAACAATCAACACCCGCCCATTGATTTTATCCGCCAATTGAAACATGTGATGATGATTATTCCAGGTGACACCAATTAAAAAGAAACTTAATACGTAAGCTAAAAAAGTACTTTGAAGCGGTATTAAATCTGAAAATGTGTCTCCCTCTGGTGCTTTTAACTCTAAAACCATGATTGTCATAATAATAGCAACTACAGCATCTGTGAACGCTTCAACTCTACCTTTTGACATACGAACCCCCTAAATTTTTATAAATTTAGTATTACAAAGATTAGTCATTAAATCAACTAAAAATAATTCCACTTTTTAAAGATAAAATATACTTCCAACAAATATGGCAGGCATAAACTGGTAGGTTAATTTATATTTTAATGATCAACTGGGACCATATTTATCATTTATTATGTTAACTATTTCTCTTTAATTTATATATTTTAATATATTATTAGTTAATACAAATAAATTAAGGAGTTCTAGTCTATGAATAAATTAAAATGGTTTTCCGGCGGAGATGATCGTGGAAAACAGGCCGAACAAATTATTACCGATTTATTAACTGATTTAAGTACAAATAATGGTAATAATACACTTAAAATTACGTTACAAGCTTATCTCGAAGAACTAAAACAAAAACGTTCTTCTGTTCCATTCATTTTAAGTCGCATGAACTTAGATCTTTCTAAAGCCATCAGGAATGATGAACAACCTTTATCTGACAATCAATCTAAAAAATTAAAAGAGTTAACCTCTATCTCCAATATTAGATATGGTTACTAACTATATTCTTTCTTGGTTTATACCTTTATTTTAATATAAAGTTCGTAAAAAACGACTACTTACAAAAATAATCCTTTGTAAATGGTCATTTTTTGTGTCCGTAATTTCTAACAAATTAATTTATTTTTTCATAATAGACCTCTAATTTTATGGCAAAATAAAAAAGATAACTCGTCGAATCAAGTCATCTTTTCATCTGTTATGTTGAATAGGATTGTCAAAAATCACCTTAAAAACACCTTAATTTGCATTCAAACTCATTCAATCTTATTCAAACTTTTAAAATGCAAAAGTGATATTTTATAAGGCTTTTCAACCTTATTCAAACTGTAAAATGGAGATGGCGGGAGTCGAACCCGCGTCCAAGCATATTGCCACTCAAACATCTACGTTCATAGTTATACTATTTAAAATTCGCCAACCGTAGCGCCGTATAACAGGGCTAACACGTCTGACTAACCTGATTAGTCTCTTTTAACTTCTCCAGGTGGAAGAAGTTAACGTAAGTCCACTTAATTTAGGACCCAGATCTAGCACATGGACGATACTAGGAGGATCTACGTTAGAGCGCTATTAAGCAGCTAAAGCGTAAGTATTACTATTATTTTTTGCAGTTATAATTTAACTGAGCGTTTTAACGAAGACGCAAACTTCGAAACGCAATCCAAGCTCAACCTATACCTGTCGAATCCTGAACATCCCCATAACAACTATAAACATACCATATTTATCAGTTAAAATAAAGATGTAACCTGACGACTTATTCTTTGACAAAAAAATGTCATTCAACTATTGTGAAGACAGTTACTTAGAAAGGGAGTTATAAAATGAAAATTGGAATTATTGGTGCAACTGGTAAACAAGGACAATCTACATTAAAAGAGGCAGTTTCTCGTCATTTAGATGTTACTGCTATTATTAGAAATAAAAGCAAATTAACAGAAGATGTTCCTTTTATAGAAAAAGATCTTTTCAAGTTAACAACTGCTGATTTAGAATTATTTGATGTTATTGTAGATGCTTTTAACGCTCCATTTGGTCAAGAAAATCTTCATCAAACATCATTAAAACATTTAACGGATATCTTAGCTGATACTAAGGTTAAGCTCGTTATTGTTGGTGGCGCAAGTAGTCTTTTCGTTGATTCTGAAAAAACACTGTTACTTGGTGATACACCTGACTTCCCTGAAGGTGCTAAAGCAACAGCCAAAAATATGCGTGATGCTTTAGTCACACTCCGTACCGTTTCAAATGTAGATTGGGTCTATATTTCACCAGCTGCATTTTTCAATCCTAGTGGCGAAAAAACAGGCCACTATCAAATTGCCGGTGACGTTTTAACAATGAATTCACAAGGTAATAGTGAAATTAGCTATGCCGACTTCTCTATCGCATTGGTTGATGAAATTGAATCTAATTCACATCATCAAGAACGTTTTAGCGTTGTTTCTAAATAAATTTAATTATCTGCCACTTTCACAAGAAAGTGGTTTTTTTTGTAAAAAAATAAGTGATAATCATCACTTATTTTTACGTCATTATCTAAATTATATTTTAATATTTACCTGCTAAAACGTCATCAATTAAATCTAAGACGCTATCATCTTGATTTGAACCGATACGATGATTTGCCATTTTAGCTGCCATATTTGAAGACTTTTCCATTGCAAAACTTAATGGTGTGTATGCCAACATCTCAGCATCATTATCATTATCTCCAACGGTTACTACTTCATCATCTTTTACATCCCATAATTCTTGCAAAGCATTTAACCCATTTTGTTTTGTTGCCTCTTTAACATTGATATCAATAAATCCAAAACCAGAAACTTTTGCAACTAATGATTCATCAACATTTTCTTTTAATTTAACCGCAAATGTTTTATATTCGTCAATGGGGCCATTAATCGTAACTTTAGAAATAGTTTTTTCAACCTTACTTAAATTAGGGACCTTAATAATGTCTGGATAGTACGTATTAGCCATTTCTACAAAGTTATCAGACTCACTTGCATCAATATACCCACTCTCATCTGTTGATGCTAAGATTCCATAATTTGGCGATACCTTTTGGATATATAAAACTGTTTTTTCAAATACGGCTGGATCAATATTAAATGATCTGATATGGGTGTTGCCATCATAAATAACCGCACCGTTATCTGAAACGTAACCTATTTCACCAGAGATACGTTTAAAAATATCTTTAATTTTCATAACTTGATTTCCACTTGCTACCACGAAATGAATCCCTTTATTTTTTAGTTCAACTAATTGGTGACTAAATCTAACTTCATCAAACGTTTTATTATCTCTTAAAAATGTACCATCTAAATCCACTGCAATTATCTTGACTGTCAAAATTACATTCCTCCGATTATGCTTTAATAACTCTATTATACTGCATAAGTAAACGGATACAAAGAACTAAAAAGAAACGCCCCTTGGAAAAGAACGTTTCTTTACAATTTATGATTTAAAATATCATCAATGCTATCCAAAACACTATCATTTTGATTCAACCCAATGATGTGTTTTGCTGTTTTTTTAGCTAACTTTGATCCGCTAGCCATAGAAAAACTATTCGGCGTGAACGCCAACATTTCTTGATCATTATCATTATCCCCAAATGTCGCAACTTCTTCATCCAAGATTTGCCAACGATTTTGTAGTAAATTTATGCCGTTTTTCTTTGTCGCGTTCACTAAATTAATATCAATATAACCAAATCCAGACGCTTTTGCTTGAAGTTTATTATTCATTTCAGTATTTAATTGTAATGATATTCTTTCATATAACGACACGGGAAAATGACCCGTCAGCATAGAAATTCCTTGATTAAGTGATACCAAATTATCGACTCCGGTTACTTTCGGATAATAATCATTTACATCTTGAATAAATGTATCAGATTCCCGTTTATCATAGAAACCTCCTTGATTATTAACCGCTAATAGTCCTATTTCAGTGAATGTTTCCTTCAAATACTGAATCGTTTCTTGATAGAGACTATTTTCAAAAATGTATTCTTTCAATAACTCTTTTGCATCTTGAATGACTGCTCCATTTTCAGCAACGTAACCAATTTTATCTTTAATTTCTTTAAAATATTGTTCAATGGCTAAGGTTGGATTCCCACTTGCTACCACAAAATGTATTCCCTGTTGTTGCATCCTTTCAAATTGATGCGAAAATCTTTCTTTATCGTATGATTTATCATCCCTTAAAAATGTACCATCTAAATCTACTGCAATTAATTTAATCGTCATCCCTGCCACCTCTAACGTTATTATACATGATTTCTATACATAACTATATTCTTCAAATGGCGTATCAAACCAGTCATAACGCATTATAATTTGCATGACTCGATTCACAGGAATCCACAATCCCGACCGTAAAATATCTTTCATTGTCTCTAGAAATATCTTGTCATTTTTTGTACTATTTGGTTGTTTAATTTTTATAATTTCTGAATTTTCAGTTTTTACAGTAATAATATGATTGTTCAACGCAATGACTTGTGCAGAAACGATATTATCACTTATTAATTTATTATCTTTGTTTTTATCTATTTTCATTTTGTTAAACTTCCTTTCTGGTATAGGTTCATACTACCTTGGCTTTATGACTTATCTATGAAGTTATTAATAATAAATCATTAAAAAAAGCTTAACCAGTTTAAGAACTGATTAAGCCTTAAATTAATAAACAACAACAGGTTCGTTTTGTGAAACGTTCGCAAATAAAGTTGCCATTGCGGCTGGTTTTGTATTAACACAACCACCAGAACCATCTTTAAGATAAGCTGTTTTAGACCAATTTGTTCTCCAACTAGCGTCATGGAAACCAATTCCACTATTTGTGAATTGAGCCCAGTAACTAACTTTGACAGAATAATTAGCTTTACCAACTTCACTACCTTTAAGTATTGATGGCGTTTGTTTGTACATAATATACCAAACACCCTTAGTTGTATCTTCACCAGTACTATGTTTACCAGTTGCAACATCAGTTGTTAAAACAACCTTGCCATTTTTATGGATCCAAACTTTCTGCTGCGCAATTGACACTTCAGCATACGTATCTCCAAGTCCATCATTTGCAGTCGTTGTGTAACCAGTTCCATAAGTATTATAGCCAACACCATATTTATCATTGGTTGCGTCAATAGCTGCAGTACCATCTTCTAACGCTGTCAAAACATGTGTCACTGAGTCATTCATTCCAAGGGCCCAACCATATGATTGTCCACTAACTGGAACAGTACTTCCTGTAGCCGTTTTAAAATTATACTTTTTATTCAATGTTGCTTGTTTCTTATTAATTTCATCTACTTTTGCAGAAATACCACTCGTATCAACAACATATTTACCATCTTCAACAGTTGCTTGCTTAAGAATATCTGCACCCTTCAACGTATACTTCGTTGATTGAACGGTATAAACAGTCTGTCTAGCAGCTAGTGTATCCAATTTTTCAGTATCAGCTTTAACTGTTTTACTGTCAGCAGATAAAGGTTGGAGTTCAGTATCCTTCAACTTCGTAATGCTACTATAGCCAGCCTTATCATAGGCAGCTAAAATTTGCTTAACATTATATTGATTCCCTTTTTTCCCAGGTGTTACTGATACTTTTCCATTTTTTAAAATGGGACTTGCATCAACAGCCACTGTTCTTGTTTTATTTAACTTTGTTAGTTGGGTTTTTAATTGTGCTTTTAATTGATCCTTAACTGTTGTATTCAACTTTTGTGGAACAATCGCATAATTTTTCTTAACATTTGAAGGAAGAATGGTACGTTGCTTCTTCAACAATGCTTTAATCGCTGGCTTATCTTCATCAGTAAAACCAGTTGTTGTATCTTTTGCATCGACTATTTTTGTTTTACCTACATAAATAACATTTTTTGACGTTTCATTTTTTAACTTACTAATAACTTTATCAACACTTAATCCACTGACATCTGTATCATTAATTGTGATGCCTTTATTAAAATGCATACTTTGATTGAAACTTGCTCCACCAAGAATTCCCAAAACTAAAATACTTCCGATACTAATACCAATCTTTAACGATTTTTTCATAGTTTTTCACCTCATATTATGAATTCATAGTGCGCTATTCCCAATAAAAATATCATACCGCACTATGAATGTCGAATCAATTTTGTTGTTTTCTAAATTATACTCTTTATAACTTTTAAAATCTTTTAAATAATATTTGACAATAATATCAGATTTATCTATACTACATTTATCAACTAACTCAGAGAGGAAATCAAGCCTATGACTTATTCACAAGTAAAACTTAATAATCGTTGGCAAAGCCGGTTATTCAGATTGTAGTCTGTTTTTTACAGATATAATCTGTCTATTCAGATTGTATCTGTATATCGGTTTGGTTTCTATAAATCAAAACCCCTGTATGGATATCAGTATATTCATGCGGGGGTTTTGTCTTTCAAGACGGCCCTCGAATCTGAGGACTGTCTTTTTTTATTAAAAATTAAAGGGGTACTTATAAAATGAAACGATTAATTGGAACCATTATTGCGTTATTTTTATTCTTAGTGATTGCTTTTTTCTCAACACTTCAACCAACAACATTTTCAAACGCTAAAGGAGTACCAACAATTGGTATTCTTCAATTAACAACACATCCTGCACTGGATGCGATTCATAAAGGAATTATTGCTGGATTAGAAAAAGAAGGTTACGTACCTGGTAAGTCTGTGAATATTGATTTCCAAAATGCTGAAGCTGATCAAAGTAATTTAAAATCAATGAGTGACAAGTTTAATAATGAAAATGTTAATCTCATGATTGGTATCGCAACACCCTCTGCACAATCTTTAGCTAATGTAACTAAAAAAACACCAATTATTTTAGGTGCCGTTACTGATCCAAAAGGTTCTGGTTTAGTTAGCAACAATCAGAAACCAGGTAATAATATCACCGGTGTTTCTGATCAAGCACCTATTAAAGCACAGTTAGCTTTAATGAAGGAACTAATACCTAATATGAAAACCGTGGGTGTCCTTTACACATCAAGTGACGATTCAGCTACAAAACAGTATCAACAATTTAAATCTGCAGCAATCAAATCAGGCTTAGAAGTTAAATCGGCAACAATTACCTCTACAAATGATGTTGACCAAGTGTCACAATCGCTCGTAGCATCTGTTGATGCCGTTTATGTCCCCACGGATAACACAGTAGCATCAAGTATGCAGACTCTCGTTAAAAATGCGACACAAGCTAAAATTCCAATTTTCCCTGCAGTAGATACAATGGTCAAAAATGGCGGCTTGGCAACTATTAGTATTAACCAATATGATTTAGGTGTAGCCACTGGTAAAATGGCTGCTGCCGTTCTTTCTGGAAAAAGTGTCCCTGCAACAACACCAATTAATTTTGTAAAAAAAGGTGATCTTGTTATTAATTTGAAAACAGCAAAGGCCTTAAATATTACAATTCCACAAGCATTAATTGATCAAGCCAAAAATAAAGGAGAGTTAATCAAATGACAATTATTGTATCTGCTATCGGACAAGGACTCCTATGGGGGGTTTTAGGTCTTGGTCTTTATCTTTCATTTAGAATTTTAGACTTTCCTGATATGACTGTCGAAGGTACTTTTCCAATGGGCGCCAGCGTAACTGTGATTTGTCTAATCCACGGAGTTAACCCGCTTCTGGCCACATTCTTTGCATTTCTAGCAGGGACACTAGCTGGTCTAGCCACCGGGTTACTTTATACAAAAGGTAAAATTCCGATTTTATTAGCTGGAATCCTTGTCATGACAAGTTTATATTCAATTAACCTACGAATTTTAACAAAAGCAAATATCAGTTTACTTGGACAAAATACAATTTTTTCTGCTCACTTTCTAACTAATCTTCCTGCATCTTTTGATTCCGTTGTATTAGGGCTCATTCTGGTTATCATTAGTATTGGCTTACTCGCTTTCTTTTTAAATACCGAATTAGGCCAAGCGTTCATCGCAACCGGTGATAATGAAAAAATGGCCCGCTCACTTGGTATCCAAACCGATCGTATGAAGATTTTAGGACTAATGGTTTCAAATGGCTTCATCGGACTTGCCGGTGGGCTAATCGCGCAAAATAATGGCTATGCTGATATCAGTATGGGTATCGGAACGATTGTCATTGGGCTTGCTGCAATTATTATCGGTGAAGTTGTTTTTGGTAACTTATCATTAACAGCACGTTTGGTTGCCGTTGTCATTGGTAGTATTTTCTACCGATTTGTTATTTTAATTGTATTAACATTAGGCTTTAACGCAAACGATTTAAAATTAATTTCTGCTATTATTTTAGCATTCTGTTTAATGTTACCAACTCTCCGAAAAGCGCTAAGACTAAATACTTTGTTTGAAGGAGGCCATTCAAAATGACTGAACCCATTTTTTCACTTTCCAATATCGTCACTACCGTTAATACCGGTACTTCTGAGGAGCAACAAATCTTAAAAAATTTAAACCTCACCATCAATAAAGGCGATTTTATAACTGTAATTGGTACTAATGGCGCTGGTAAATCGACCCTTTTCAATACAATTGCTGGTAATATTAAACCAACGAGTGGCAAAATTATGTTACGCAATAAAAATATTACGAATGAAAATGATATTAAACGGACAAATTATATTAGTCGTGTTTTTCAAGATCCTAAAATGGGCACAGCACCTAGAATGACAGTCGCTGAAAATCTATTATTAGCCTTAAATCGAGGCAGTCGCCGTCGGTTTAAACCTCGTCATTTAAAACAAAAAATGACGCAATTTCGTGAATTAACCGCAAAGATGCCAAATGGTTTATCAGAACATTTAAATACACCTGCTGGAAACTTGTCTGGTGGTCAACGTCAAACATTAAGTTTTTTAATGGCAACTTTGATTCAACCTGACTTACTGCTACTAGATGAACATACGGCCGCCCTCGACCCCAAAACAAGCCAAGAATTATTAAAATTAACCGCCGAAATTGTTGAACAAGAACAATTATCTTGTCTAATGATTACGCATCACTTAGAGGACGCATTATCATATGGTAATCGAACAATTGTCTTAAATGATGGTCAGATTCAATCTGATTTATCAGGTGAAAAACGTGCCAACCTATCTACGACTGATTTATTAGCCTATTTTAATGATTTAGAATAAAAAATACCACAACCTTATAAAAGTTGTGGTATTTTTTTACGATTTTATATTCGCTTTCTTAGTTGCAATAACAACAACTGCCAAGGCAAGTAAGATTAATAATGTCGAACCAACGAACAAACCGTTGTATGACAATCGTTCAATTACGATTCCACCAACTAATGGTCCTAACGCTTTACCAATAGATGCGGCAATATTAATCGTTCCTTGTGCCTTACCTTCTTGACCTGGCTCGGCCAGTTCATTAATCCATGCCGGAATGGCTGGGAATGCGACCATTTCACCTAACGTCAACAAGACCATTGAAAAGACAAAATGAGAAAAGTCTTTCGCAAAAATAAGTGTTGTAAATGATAACGCAAATAAGCCAACACCCATAATAATTTGTCTAAATAATGACTTAGCAATTGTTCTCGTTACAAGCGTCACTAGTGGTTGTCCAAAAACAATGAGTCCTGCATTAATCGTCCATAATAAACTATATTGACTCAATGGAATATCTAACTTATCCATATAAATTGATAAATTACTTTGCCATTGCTCGTAACTCAACCAAATAACCAGGAATGTTAACCACATTGCGCCGATAATCCAAACTTTGGGATTAACACCAGCTGATTGTTCTGATTTTGTTGGTTTCACTTTTTTTCGTATTGGATCAACTCTATACGCTAAAATAGCAGTAATCAAAAATATTGAATATAAAATTAATGCTGATACAAAGACCATTGTGACACTAACTTCAATCACGTATCCAACTAATAATGTCCCAATAACAATCCCTAAATTTAAAGCTAAATAAAAGAGATTAAAAACATATCGACTATCTTTTCTTCTAATTGTGGCCGCAAATGAATTTAAAATTGTTGCCACAATCCCGTTACCAAGACCCAAAATAACTAGCAAAATTGGGTATGCTGGCCAGCCATGCATGAAAACTAAGCCTAATACGGCCAACCATGCAATTACGATTCCTACCAATGTCGCATAATAAGGCCGCCATTTATCAAATAAATAACCACCAGCATAATTACCAATAATAGTCGCAACTGAGTTTATTAATAGTACAATTCCAGAAAATGTTAAACTTTTACCTAAATAGTTATGCATGTAAATTGTTGTTAACGGCCAGACGAAACTTGAACCTGCGCTACTAATCACTGAACCTATTAACAACCATTTTAATTTAATTTCTTTCGTCATTTTTTTCCGAAAGCCCCCTTTTTAAGGTTACTTAATGTTCAATTTTTCTAAATACTTTTGATTCTTTTCACGATCAAATTCATTTTCTGATTGTGCGATAATAACAGCTGCTAATGAATTACCAACAACATTGACGGTTGTACGACCCATATCTATGATTCTATCAACTCCAGCGATAAAAGCCAACCCCGAAGCAGGAACACCAATAGTTGAGATTGTCGCTAATAGGACGACAAATGATGCACCAGGTACTCCAGCCATCCCTTTAGACGTAATCATTAACACAATCAATAATGTAACTTGTTGTCCAATTGATAAATTAATATGGTATGCCTGTGCCAAAAACAGAGCAGCTATTGACTGATAAATTGCTGATCCATCTAGATTAAATGTATATCCTGTTGGAACAACAAAAGAAACAATTCCCTTTTTAACACCAAAATTTTCCATTTTTTCCATAATTTTAGGCAGTGCTGCTTCAGAACTAGCCGTTGAAAAAGCAAGAATCATTTCATCCTTGATTACCTTTAACAAGACGATTAAATTAATTTTAAATAATTTAGCAACAAGACCCATTACTACAATAACAAAAAATATCATCGTTATATAGGTCACAATAATAAAGAACCCTAATGGTTTTAAAGCAGAAACGCCTAATTGTGCTATTGTGACACCAATTAATGCAAAAACACCGATAGGTGCCAATTTCATTACCCAGTTTGTCACTTTGAACATAACTTCAGATACAGCTGAGAAGAAATCAATAATCGGTTTTCCCTTCTCACCTAGCGTTGCTGTCCCGAGTCCAAATAAAACGGAAAAGAAGATAATAGGCAGCATATCACCTTTAACAAGTGCCTCAAAAATATTAGTTGGCACAATATGCATTAAAATCGTACTCAACCCAGTAGAGGTTGAGTTTTCAGTTGTAACATATTGACTAATATCGACTTTATTTAAAGCTGTAATATCTATAAATTGTCCGGGTTTAGTTAAGTTACCAACAATTAATCCTAATGCAATCGCAATTGTTGTCATAATTTCAAAGTAAATTAATGTTTTTCCACCGATTCTACCTAATTTGTGGATATCTCCCATATTGGCGATTCCGACCACTAGACATGAAACAACAATCGGTAAGACAATCATTTTGATCATATTAATAAAGATGGTTCCCAGCGGTTGAAGTGAGTTAATAATGAGTTTATTTTGATACCCAATAGCACCAATAATAATTCCTAAAATTAATCCAATTAAAATTTGCCACCCAAGACTAATTCGGTACGCTTTATAATATTTCAATTTAACCATCCTCACTATATTTTAATTTACTATGGTTAATCTTATCATATATACGAACAATTATGTTATTTTTTTATTAAAAAAGAGCAAAAAACTGTAAAATGAGTTTTTCGCTCTTTTAACATTCATATTTTTAAAATATTATCTGATGACACTAACGGAACATTGTGCATTTTGAGCCATATAACTAGCTTGAGAGCCAATAAATAATTTCTTTGAATTACTTGGCGTATTCGTTTTTGAACCGCAAATTAGAATATCCGGTTTAAAATCTGGAATAACCTTCTCAACAATTTCAGAACCTGGTCTACCAGCAGAAACAATTGCTTGTACATTTTTAACGCCAAAATCATGCGCCTTATCTACATAGCGTTCGATACTTTCTTCAAGTAATTTTTTATTTTCTTTGATAACAACTGGTGACATAGAATCAAAAATATTCATATCACCTGTCTCTAATATTGAAACAATCCCTAAAGGAATTTGTTGTAACTTAGCTAACGCTACCGCATAATTAAAAGCTAAAATTGATGATTCAGAATCATCCTCATCTATGGCAACTAAAACGCGTTTAAAAGTTACCGGTGTTATGTCAAAGTCCAACTTTTCTAATCTATTATTCATATCGTCACTCCTCACTTGTTTTGTTGCCATTATTGATGATTTTACTTACGCCAGTTACTTGGGCTCCAAAGCTGCCCTTCCATTGAGCCATGCAAGCTCTCAATTTCAACTGACTGATCTTTTAATAGCGCAATTGTAGCTTCAATCAATAATTGGTTTTCTTCTGTTTCAATTTTTTTAAGCTCAGCAATTGTCCAGTCAACATTTCCATCCATTTTAATCACTCCTTTTACTCATACAAACGTACCATAATTAGATTAATAAATTGAATTTAATGCTTACTATTTTCCAAGGCGATGATGAGTTTTGCTAACTGTTCATCACTTGCAGCAAAACTTATTCTAAAGTAGCCCTCACCAAATTCTGTGAATGCACTACCTGGAACAACAGCTACCTTTTCTTTCAGAGCAAGTTGCTGACAAAATTCAACTGACGTTAATTTTAGTTTTTTAGGTATTTCAACGAATAAATAAAAGGCGCCATCTGGTTTAATTAAATTATAACCTAATTTTTCTAAGGCTGTTACCAATCTATCACGACGAATATGATAAGCATCTCTCATTGGTACACTATCTTGCTTCCCATTTTTAACAGCTTCAAGTGCAGCTACTTGTGATAAAGTTGCCGCGGTCGTTACGTGATATTGGTGGACCTTTTTCATAGCATTAATTAATCGTTCTTCAGCTAATACAAACCCAATCCGCCAACCGGTCATTGCATGTGATTTAGACAATCCCATTATTAAAATTGTCCCTTCAGGATACAAATTAGCCATGGAAATATGCGGTTGTTCATAGGTTAACTCGCAGTAAATTTCATCGCTCATCACCCAAATGTCATGTTTTTTCAAAACATCTTTAATAGAAGATAACTCAATTTTACCATAAGAAACACCGGTAGGGTTAGTTGGATAATTAAATATAAATCCAACGATAGCTTTATTCTTATTTTCCTGCAATGTCTTTTCAATAAGCTCTGCCGTTACCCTAAAGTTCGTCGTACGTGTATCCATAAAAATAGGTTTAACGCCTTGTAACTGCATTAATGGCAAGTAAGCTGGATAACAAGGAACTGGTACTAAAATGTAATCTCCTGGTGTTGTTACCGTCTTTAATGCTGTAGCAATTGCCTCAGTTGCCCCAACGGTCACTAAAACATTCTTTGCGTCATAAGCCAATTCAAACTTTTCATTATAATAATCAGCAGTTGCCTGTCGTAATTCTGGATTACCAGCTGAGGCTTCATAATGTGTTTGTCCGTTATCAAGCGCTGTTTTTGTAGCGTCCATAATATGTTGAGGTGTGATGAAATTAGGTTCACCTAACGTTAACTTATCGATACCGTCTATTTTGGAGACCCATTCATCAAATCGACGAATACCTGATAATTGTATCTGATCAGCTACTGTATTTATTTTGATCATTAAGACACCTTCTCCGAATTAGAATGAATCTTAATTATACATCAAAAAAATAACGATTTATAAAAATTCTTATAAATCGTTATTTCAACTTATCTAAACATTGTTTTCGTTGCTTTTGCCAAAACTTTTGGCATTTTTTCATAATGATGTAATGGTGTTAATTGCGTATCTGAAATTCCTAAGAACTTATACACAGCAATTTGTGCACAACGGAACGAATACTGTTCTGTAAAGACCATATCAAATGGCATTTCTGCAAATTGACTAATAAAGGCCAAATTCTTTGAATGTTCAGGTACAACGTCAGGACGATCACCAATTGCGCGACGGTTAAATAAGGCACTCGCATATGGCATATAAACAGGTATAACATTAACAACACTATCCATAATTTCATCTGTACGTTGGCTAATATTATTCGTAGCTGTATCTGTTTGAGCCAAATGGCCTAATAATTCTTCTAACATTTCGCGACCAGTCATCTCGATAAATGGTTTTTGAACAAAATCACCCTTGCGACGAGGATATAAACAGTAACCCCAGAATACAGTCTCATTTTCTTTTTGAGCATGGAAATGAGGTTGATGATGAACCACGATTGATAATAAATTATTACTATCAACCCAGGTATTCAATGCATTACCAGGTTCTTGTTGTGTAATCCGTGCAATTTCATTTACTGCTAAATGATTATCAGTTGTGACTGTAAAACTCATCCATTCACTTTGTTGACGATCATTAAAGAATTTATCTGGTTTACCTAAGTTATAGAAATGTTCAGTAGCTTGTTTCCATAATTTAGCACTAGGTGCATAGTCCATATTTTCCACAATCGGTGTATCAATATCGCCCATTGATGAACTATCTGTAATTGAACCATTCGTATCAAATACTAAATCGCCATCATTAATAATGATTTCGCCGACTTTATTATCATTATCGACTTCTTCATATTCAAGACCAGTGACAACAATATCGTCACGTAAAGCTGTATCTTTAAATTTAAATTCAGTTATCTTACGGTTATCCACAAAGGTTACACCACGGTCTGTAAGATATTTACGCATTGGTAAAATAATACTTTCATATTGGTTATATGGTGTTCTTGTAACACCTTCCAATGTGTTAATACGACTGAATTCAAGAATCATTCGGTTCATATAACGACGTAATTCCATTGCTGAACTTTCCTTTTTGAAGGCAAAAGTTGTTTGCCACATATACCAGAAATTAGTTGTAAACATGTGTGGACTATTTTCAAACCATTTTTCAATACTGATATCATTAATCTCTGATTCCTTTGATTCAGGCATCGTCATTAATTTTGTTAGTAAAACGCGATCTCGTGTATTAAATTGCATATGACGATAATCATTCTTACCGCCTTTATTTCTAATACCATCCATTTTATCAATTAAGCGTGCAATATCATGCGTTGGATGTGCATGATCAAAATCTAAAATTTCATCTGTAACTGTCTTTCCAGGATTATCCAATGATGGCACTTCTCGAAGAACATCCCATAAGTTTTCATATGTTTCTTCATTCAACATACGACCACCTTTAGCTAGGAATCCTTTTTGATTACTCAAACCTTGGTTACCATATTCAGTCACATAATCTTTAACTGCAGCGCCATCATTAGCACCATGTTTTTCTAAACCAAACATCGTAATTTGGTCACCATGCCAGCCACCATCACGAATTAAATAGATACCTGCTGCTAAGTTACCAACACCTGTACCAATCATATATGCTTTTTGAGTCATAATCTATTCCTCCTTCGATTTTTCGCCTTCACGAATCATTTTAATTAAATGTTCCAAACGGTTTAATGTTTTTTCAGGTGTTAAAAAGTAAAAACGTTTTAATCCTGTTTGTTTATAATCAATAAGTCCCACATTTTTTAAAACTTTCAAATGATGTGAAACTGCCGGTTGTGATAACGCCATGCGGTCAACCAGCTCAGAAACCGTTAACTCTTGCCGTGACTTAGAACCTAGCAAAATAATTAATCGTTGTCTTTTTTCATCTGCCAAAGCGTTCAAAATATCTAGATTGGAAATAAATTCCTGTAGCGCTTCGGATTGCCCTGGTTCTAATTCTTCAGCTTCCATTGTCAATCATCCCCCTATATCTATCTTCATGAATATAATAACACCACGTTAGAATTTTAGCAACCGCTTTCAGTAAACGTTTTAATTTACTGCCTAATCTTTTTTATTCATCTTAATTTGAATTCATTTAAATAAAAAAAGTGGCTCTCTACATTAGTAGAAATCCACTTCACCTATCTTACATTTTATCCATTGTTTCATTTAATAATTCATCAACTTTATTATTACCTTCATTATCTGCATGACCCTTTGTCCATTCAAAATCAACATTAGTGAAAGCTGGTATTAATTCAGCAACTTGTTGCCAAAGTTCGACATTAAGTACTGTTTGACCATCCGCTTTTTTCCAATTTCGACGTTGCCAACCTACTAACCAATTTTTTTGAATTGCATTCAAGACATACTTCGAATCTAATATAAATACGACGTGTTCTTCTCGTAATCCTAAATCAATTAATTTTTTCATAGCTTGAAGAAATGCCATAATTTCCATATGATTATTAGTTTTACCTTTTTCACCATCTGTACCAGAAAAGGTCTCACCCGGTGTTTTAATATAAAAAGCCCATGCCGCAGTATCTTCTGCTAGGACGTGACCGCCTAATTTATTACCATGATTTCTCGAACCACCATCAGTCCAGACTTGAATTGAATCTGAAGTTAAAGTTACGGATTGATGAACTGCTGTCGCACTTTTTTTACTACCTGTCGCTGTTGGTCTAGGTGCCCCATCATCCATCCAATTTTGGGCTTCATCTCGCGTTTCAAATCCTTTGTATCGTGCCCCATCGTATCCATTAACCAACTTTGCCACATCAGGCCATTTTGTGAAAATACCCGTTTTACGTCCTTTATATACTGCATAAAAATTCTTAGCCAATTTAAATCACTCCATTAGTCAGTTTATTGATTCTTTTATTGTAAGCTAAAAGGCACTAAAAATATATTTAAATAAAAAATACTCATTCTAAAGTATGCAAAAAAACCACCGTTCTAATCAACGGTGGCCATCATTTATTTAACTAAATTATGCTTTTTTTGCTGCAACTGCTGCGTCGTTAGCTTTGCTTTCTTTTAAGAAAGTAGCAAGTTCTTGTTGTTTACGACGACGGTTCTTTTTGTTTGGAGTATTAACTGGACGACGATCGTTACCGACACCTGTATGGTTGTTTGATGACATTTCGCAATCCCCCTTTCTTACAATCTCTTAATTTTAAACTGTATTCAGAAATAATTCAAGTTAATCATTAATTTCTTATAATGGACTCAAAAAATTAAGTTCATAAATAAAAAAAGATAACCGGCAGTAAGTCGATCATCCTCTATGAATACTGCTCAGGTAGGGATCGAACCTACGACATCTTGATTAACAGTCAAGCGTTCTACCGCTGAACTACTGAGCAATCTTTATAATTCATTTCTGTCTATACTATTTTATACCATAGGTTAACCTATTTTGTAAAGATATTTTTGGTAATATTTACTCAATATGATTGTCTTTTAATATCGCATTCAAATCATTTTGAGCTTCTTCTGTTTTATGCCACTCTTGATATTCAGTAAATGCTTCTAGTGGCATTTCAAAATTTTGATTAATATATTTTTCATAATTAATAACGTGTGATGATCTGGGAATATTTAACTGTAGAATACGGACTTCTTTCAATAAATCTCTTTGAACTGCAAGTTCTGCTCTCCCATTTTGTACCATGTTCGATAATTCAAAATATTTAGAACCATCTTTTCTAGTAATTTCTTCAATTAATGATAAAACTTCATGACTTTTCATATTGAACCCAACTTTCTACATCTATTCTCTTAATTAAGTATAAACACATTTGACAATAAGTACAACAAGCACAAAAAAAGCCACTACATCGCAATAGTGGCTAGCATAAGAGAGAAAGAGAATTGATAAAGGTAATTCATATACCTTACAAACTTAAGATAACATCAAATGTAAGCGTTGTCAATAGTTTGTATTAAAAAAGTGCTGTCGAATGATCTACGCCAACACTTTCCTATTATTTCGTATTATCTGGATGAACAATACTTGTTGGGTTCTCAATAATATGACTTATTGAATGCCCTGATATATTTACTAAACTAAAGAATACCACAGCGACTAAAATCACAGCTGTTAGCACCTTACTTGGTTTAGACATTTTTTCATTTAAAACAGAGCCATAGAAATCCTTTTTTACCTTTTCGGTAATAACTTGCTTTGAAACGCCTAAATTTGCTTCATCAGCACTTTCTTTGTCTACTTGGTTAATAAGATAGTCATCGATACTAAACGCTTTTTGAGCCTCTTTTTGTTTCTTTTGGTACGCTGTTTTTTCTTTTTTTGATAATTTTTTAAACCAATCAATATAAGCTTTATATTTAGTGACAACTTCTTTAGTAGGACCAACTTGTTTTAAATCACCATATTGGATCCATGCGACACGATCGCATAGCATTTCAATTTGTTTTAATGAATGACTAACAAAAATAATTGTTTTTCCTTGTTCTTTAAATTCGTTAATTTTATCAACACATTTTTGATAAAAAGTATCATCGCCAACTGACAATGCCTCATCAATAATCAAAATATCAGGATCAATATGCACGGCAATAGCAAAGCCTAAACGAGATTTCATCCCACTAGAATAGCTTTTAACGGGTTGATAAACAAAATCACCTAAATCAGCAAAATTAATAATTTCATCTAAAATATCATCAATTTGTTGGTTAGTTAGACCCTGCATTAAACCTTTTAATCGAATATTTTCTAATCCGGTTAGTTGGCCTCTCAATCCAGCGCCGATAGCAATAATAGAAGTTTCTCCGCGAACATCTACAATACCGGTTGTTTGTGGAATAATCCCCGAAATAATATTGGATAACGTTGATTTACCTGAGCCGTTAACGCCAATTAAACCAAGTGTTTCTCCACTCATAACATCCATCGAGATTCCTTTAAGAGACCAAAAATGAGGTACCGTCGTACTTTTAAAAGAAAAGAATGATTTGATATGTTCAGATTTTGTTTTAAATAAGTCATATTCTTTTGTGACATTTTTTACTCTAATTTTATAATCGACCATTTTTTCAACTTCCTAAAAACGTATTTTCTTACAATTGTCATCATGTTACTAGACTTACTATCAGCCGTCAAGCAAGCACAAAACACAAATAGAACCAATCCATTTATTTTAACGCTTTAAATGAATTAGTTCTACATATGGATGATAATTTTATTTATTTTTTAATAAACTTGCAGCTGCTTCATCAACAATGACAACTACATCATCATGATTTTGTAAGAAACTTGCAGGTAGGTCTTCTGTTATAGGGCCTTCAATCATTCCCTTAATAGCTTCTGCCTTACTTTCACCAAAAGCTTCAAGTAAAATCTTGTGCGACTTCATGATTGATCCAATACCCATTGAATAAGCATATTCAGGAACATCATTTTCGTTATCAAAGAAACGTGCATTTGATTTGATCGTTGACTCCGTTAAATGAACTTTATGTGTCAAGCTATCTTCAGCTGTTCCAGGTTCATTGAATCCAATATGACCATTTTTACCAATACCCAAAATTTGTAAATCAATTGGATTATCTTCAATAATTTTGTCATAACGTTTTGTTTCTTTTTCTGAATCACTTTCAAGACCATTAGGTAAGTAAGATGTCTTAAATGGTTTTTTACTAAATAAATTTTCATTCATAAAGTAACGGTAACTTTGTGAATCTTTTTCACCTAAACCAACATATTCATCTAAGTTAACTGATGTTGAATCCGTAAAATCTAAGTCACTGGCTGTAATTGCGGCATAGGTTGTTAATGGTGTGCTTCCTGTAGCAAGTCCAAAGACTTTAGCATTTGCTTCTTTAGCAGCTTTAAAAATTTCGTAGCCTTTTTGGCCACCCTCGTTTTGGTCTTTAACAATAATTAATTTCATTTGATTGTCCTCTTTTCAATTATTTATTCCTCTAATTGGTATAGTCCAATAATACAATATCATTTTAAAAAAAGCAATAGGTCTATACCAAATAATAAACAAAAAAATGATACTACCCTTAAACAGGTAATATCATTTCTTCAATCTATCTTATTCGACAGTAACACTCTTAGCTAAATTACGAGGTTTATCAACATCATAGCCACGGTTTAGGCTTGTATAGTAAGCCAATAATTGTGCAGGCACAATACTTACTAACGGTGTTAATAAGTCAGAAACATCTGGTAATACAATTTGATCACCCTCGTTTGCTAATGTCTCTGTTGAGATGATAATTGTATTTGCTCCACGAGCCAAGACTTCTTGAACATTGCCTCGTGTATGACTTGCAGTCGGTTTATCAGTAATAATAGCTACAACTGGTGTGCCTTCTTCAATCAAGGCAATAGTTCCATGTTTTAATTCACCAGATGCAAAACCTTCCGTTTGAACATAAGAGACTTCTTTTAATTTAAGTGCAGCTTCAATTGAAACATCGTAATCAATACCACGACCAATATAGAAAGCGTTACGCGTTTCACTTAAGAATTCTTTCGCTAAGTCATTAATTGAGTCTTTATCATCAACCATAGCTTGCATAGCATTTGCAACCATTGTTAATTCATGATAAACATCAAAATTAAGAGCTTTTGTTTGTTTTGTAACTGTTCCTAACGCTTTTGCTAAAAGTGCTTCAACGGCAATTTGAGCTGTATATGCCTTAGTTGAGGCAACTGCTATTTCAGGACCAGCATGTAATAATAACGTATATGTTGCCTCACGAGAAAGTGTAGAATTTGCTGAATTTGTAATTGTTAAACTTGGGTACATCATTTCGTTAACTTTTACAAGAACCTGACGGCTATCAGCTGTTTCACCACTTTGTGATAAGAAAATAAAGAATGGTTTTTCTGAAAGTAATGGCATATGATAACCAAATTCTGAAGCAACATGTACTTCTGTTGGTACATTAGCTAAACCTTCAAATAATTCTTTTCCAACTAATCCGGCATGGTAACTTGTCCCTGCAGCAACAATATAGATGCGATCAGCAGCTTTCATTGCGTTTAAAATACTATCATCAATTTTAACAGTTTCTTCATTTTCAACATACTCACTCAATAAACGTCGCATAACAGCTGGTTGTTCATCGATTTCTTTTAGCATGTAGAATGGATATGCGCCTTTTTCTGAATCGCTATCATCCATTTCAACATGATATGAATCACGTGATACGGCTTCACCAGCTTTATTTTCAATTTCAATAGAGTCAGGTTTAACAATAACCATTTCACCATCCATGAGTTCAATGAAGTCATGTGTTTCTTTCAACATTGCCATGGCATCACTGCAGACAACATTAAAGCCATCCCCAACACCAATTAATAAAGGACTCTTATTCTTAGCCACAAACAATGTTTCTGGTTCTTCACGATCCATCATCAAGAAAGCATATGAAGAACCTTCAAGTAATGATAAAACTTTTTTGAATGCTTGTTTAGCAGTTAAATTTTCTTTATTTGCAAAATATCCAATTAATTGAACAACAACCTCAGTATCTGTTTCACTAACAAAATTTACGTCTTTTAAATATTGTTCTTTTAACTCAGAAAAATTAGTGATAACGCCATTATGTACAAGGTAAAAGCGGCCATCTTCAGAAACATGAGGATGGGCATTAAATTTACTTGGTACGCCATGTGTTGCCCAACGCGTATGTCCAATTCCAGCAGTTCCATGAACCTTATCATCAATGGCCGACTTCAAATTCGAAATACGTCCAGCCTCTTTAACAAGGTAATCTTCACCCGTTTTGTTATCAACAAAAATACCGGCTGAATCATAACCACGGTATTCTAATTTTTCCAAACCATTAATTAAAATTTCAACAGTATTCGTTTTTCCTGTTACGCCAACAATTCCACACATAGTTTATGTCATCCTTTTTTTAAATGTATTTTTTATTATTATTTTAAAATTGGTATAGATGTTTAAAAAACAAGTAACCCTTATCAATATCTATTAATATACCTTTCTGATATTTTTTTGTCAAGAATTAATATATTGGTCTATATTTTAAATCAACTTTAAAATAAAAAAAGAGTCATTTGAATTTTCATTCAAATGACTCTTTCGCTTAATTTCTAAACGCCCATTTCAGTTTGAACTGTTTGCACAATTCGATCAACATAAGCTTTAACTTCTTTTTCTGTTGGTGCTTCGGCCATAACACGTAATAAATTTTCAGTTCCACTAGGTCTCACAAGAACTCGGCCATCGCCGGCCATTTCTGCTTCAACTTCTGCAATACTATCTTTAATTTTTTGATTATCTAATGCAGCTTGCTTATCTGTCACTCTAACATTCACAAGTTCTTGTGGATAAGTCTGAACAGCTGCAGCTAATTCAGATAACTTCTTGCCTGTTTTCTTCATAACATTTAGCAATTGAATAGCAGTTAGCATCCCATCACCAGTTGTATTGTAATCTAAGAATACAATATGTCCAGATTGTTCGCCACCAATGTTGTAACCGTCAGCACGCATTTTTTCAACAACATAACGATCACCAACTTGTGTTTTAACTGATGTTAAATCAGCTGCTTCAAGTGCTTTGTATAGTCCAATATTACTCATAACAGTTGTCACAACTGTTTCTTTTTTCAAGCGACCACGTTCATTCATGTATAATCCACAAATGTACATAATTTTATCGCCATCAATAATATTACCTAATTCATCAACAGCAATACATCTATCACCATCGCCATCAAAAGCAATCCCGGCTTCAAGCTTATTTTCAACTACAAATTTAGCTAATCCTTCTGGATGTGTTGAACCAACGCCATCATTAATATTTAATCCATCAGGCGAAGTTGCCATTGTTTCAAATTCAGCATTTAAATCAGCAAACAAACGTGAAACAAGTCCACTTGTTGCGCCATTAGCTGAATCAATTCCAACATGAATTCCTTCTAAATCATCAGGAATTGTTTGTTCCAAAAATTGTGTATATTTCAGTACACCTTCTGGATAATCTGCTAATACTCCAAGGCCTTCACCTTCTGGTCTTGGCAAATCATCAGAATCTTTTTCTAATAAAACTTCAATTTCTTCTTCTTGTTCATCAGATAGTTTATAACCATCCGCACCAAAAAATTTAATGCCGTTATCTTGAACGGGATTATGTGAAGCTGAAATCATAATTCCAGCAACTGCATTTTGGGCACGTACAAGGTACGCTACACCAGGTGTTGAAATAACGCCTAATGAGAGTACTTCAATCCCAACTGATAATAACCCTGAAATCAAAGCTTGTTCAAGCATTTGACCAGAGATTCGTGTATCACGCGCAACAAGCACTTGTGGTCTATCGTTATTTTCAAGTTGTGCATGCTCTGATAGAACATACCCACCTAAACGTCCCAATCTAAATGCTAACTCAGGACTTAGTTCTTTATTTGCAATTCCTCTAACACCATCTGTACCAAAATATTTCATTATTTTCTCCTCACTAATTAATTAATTTAATGCGTTCGTTGATTCACTTGAACTACTTGAACTATCAGAACTTGTCGATGAAGACGAAGTAGCACTTTCACTACTTTCTGAACTGGTTTCAGAGCTCGTCGATGTCTGATCAGTTGTTGTTTCACTACTTTCAGTTTTTGATGCTGCGGTTCCACCAGAAGCACTAATTTTTACTTTAACAGATTCTGGATTTGATGAAATTAAATTATTCTTATCCAAATCGATACTAATTGTTTTCGTAACGGAATCACTAATCTTATTAATTGGTACCACAACATCAAGTTTACTTAATTTGCTTAAGGTTGATTCTGTACCCGTTACCGTTACTTGTTTTGTATCACTTGAAAACTTATACGTCTTCCCAGATACGCCAGTTCCACTTGAAACAAAATTCAAAGGTAATTTTTTAGTGGTTTTAGTACTCTCAACCGGTATTGTAACACCGACTGTTGATGGGGTCATGACGACATTTAAAGTTTTACCATTTACATCTAAGGCCTCAAGTAAGACTTCTTGTGAAATTGTTGACTTGATCTGATTGCTGCTGACATTTACTTGTGCAACCACTTCTGAAATAGCATTCACATCGCCTTCCGCACCGGATGCAGAAATCGTATTATTATCTAAAACAGGCGTCCCACTCTTATACCCTTGCGCTAAACGACGTTCATTAAATTTCACCTGAATAGGGAATGTCGTTGTCTTACGTTTTTGTATATTAACAGAAATTGTAGCGGGACTAATTTTATAACTAATTTCTTTGTTTAATCCTTCTGCTTGTAACTTAACAACATGTTTTCCAGGATTTAAACCCTTTAAATCAGCAAACACTCTAAAGTTTTGTGTATTCACAGTTGTTGTAATTAAAGCGCCAGGACCGTCCAATGTTAATTTTACATTTTTAGGATATCCAGTAATAAAGTATTTATCACTATCGGCCGTAATTTGTAGGCCAGCCTCAATCGTTTTTGATTCATTTGCAACTAGACTCGTTGTTTTTGAATCGGAAAAATTATTTGTATTTGCTAACTGATCATAATTAACATAAACAAATAATAAAATTGCTAAAATTAAAGAGGTTCCAATAAAAAATGAGCGACTATTAAAAAATTTATTTAGATTCATTTTTTATCCCCCTTACGCCCGAAATGTTCAAAAAATTCCCAGAAAGGGTTGTTCTTTTTAGGTTCATCATCTTTAATTAATTCAGTATTCAATAATTTAAGGTAATCTTCTTGTGATAAATCACGAATAAGTTCGTTATTTCGCGTAATTGTCACTGAACCTGTTTCTTCTGACACAACAATCGTAATTGCGTCGGTTACTTCACTGATACCTACTGCAGCACGATGCCGAGTTCCTAATTCTTTTGGAATTAAGTTACTTTCAGATAATGGTAAGTAAGCCGCCGCAACAGCTATTTTATTATCTTTAATAATTACCGCGCCATCATGCAATGGTGTATTGGGAATGAAAATATTGATTAATAATGCACCCGTAATTTCAGCATCTAATGCAATTCCGGTTTCAATATAATCTTCCAATCCAGTGTTCATTTGGATAGTAATTAATGCCCCAATTCGACGTTTTGACATATATTGAATAGCTGAGTCTAGTCCAGCAATCATATGTTCTTCGTCTTTGTTTTTCTGTTTACCTCTTGAAAAAAATGATCCACGACCAAGATGTTCCAATCCACGTCTTATTTCCGGTTGGAAAATAACAACCATGGCGATAACACCCCAATTGATAACTTGATCCATAATCCAAGATACAGTTTGTAGCCCAACGACCACACTAATTAGCTTAATCACAACAATAATTATGATTCCTCTAAAAAGTTGAACCGCTTTTGTTCCTCGTAAAAGTACCATGAGTTCATAAACAACAAACCAGACAACGATAATATCTAGTATATTGACCATATGCCCCCACGTTACAAGACCACCCCAGTTAATGGACATCACTCGGCCTCCTCTATTTTATTAACCGTTTTATTATACCACGTTGTTAGATTTGTTTCCTCATCCCGCCATATTTTCTATTATCTACCGGATTATTAATTTGATTTCATCTCATTTTTTGCTACACTGAAGTTACTATAGAAAAGGATGACCATTATGATAAATACAAATGTAAAGCACGGTATCAGATTATTTTTTATATGTTACTTAATTATTATTTACTTATTCGTTTACAACCAACAATCACCTTTTAATTTTTTACTCTTAAATACATTTTTAGGTTATCTGCCAATTGAATTAGCTTTTCACATCAAAGATAAATTATCAAATACTTATTTTTGGCTGTTAACAGCAGCTTGGCTATTCTTTTATCCGAACGCGCCTTACCTATTAACTGATATTTTTCATTTAAGCTTACTGCATCCCTATGACATAATGACAGGATTAATTAAATTAGATATTCATATGTGGCTAAACTATACTTATTTGTTGGTAAGTACCTTATCATGTACGTTACTTGCACTCGTTGGATTTTCTCAAATTGCCGACCAAATTAAAGAACGACTACACTTAACACCTTATTATTTTCGTTATGTCGTTATATTTGGCCTAACTATTTTGTCATCTGTCGGTGTCTATATTGGTCGTTTTTTAAGATTACACACTGTTTACCTACTAACATCACCAAAATTAACATTAAAATTGATTGCCGATATGTGGACAATTAAAATGTTAGCTTTTGTCGTTTTACTAACAATAGTCCAACTAGTTATTATCATTTGCTTAGAAGTCTATAGAAAAACAATAAAATAGGTGTAACTCGCATATAAATTGCGAGTTACACCTATTTTTTAGTCCTCTTCAGAAAGCATAATAACATTTTCAGAATAATTAATATATTCACGTAAACTTGACGCTAATGACCATGTAATATAGCCTCGTTCCATCAATTCCTGCATCGCAGAACGTTCAGCCGCAATAGCCTTTAATCTAAGTTGGTAACTTTGTTCCTCAGATTCGGCTTGATTAATATTTTTGGTCCGTTTTAATGTTTCGATACGATTACGATAATAAACAATCAAATGATACATAGCTTGCTGCTTAAATTGTTGATTGCCATCATCAGATTTTTTAACATACGTTGATAGTGCTTTAATAGCTGCTTTTGCTAAAGCTTTTTCTATATTTCGTCGTTCATAAACCATTTTTAATTCTTTTTCAGAATAGAGTGTCCGTCTCACAACCTTACCTAATTGAACAAAGGCATGATTAATATTTCTAACCGTTACAAATGAGATTTTCCGATTATTAATTTGACCTAATTTCGCTTTTTGTTTCATAATTTTCTTACTAATAATTGAATAGTTTTTATTACTAATAGCCTGCTTTAATCTCATTTTATCTAACGCTTCGAGTTCTCCATCTAAAGCAATTCGCCTAATGTCTGCTTCTTCCTCAACAATTTGGCGTAATCGTTCATCATCCTGATCAGAAAACTCAAGTCGACGAATCATAAATTGATATTCTAAAATTAATTCATAGGCAACTTTTTGATTAGATTCTCGTCGTTCAGATTCCAAGCGACTAATAGCAACTCGCATAATATAAATACGAGCTTGCTTTTCATTGAACTGCGTATCTCCGCTATCACTAGTTATGATAGCATCCTCATCTTCAACTAAAGTAGCATCAGGAACCTCATTACTGGTTTTCATTATTCCTTTTTCTTTAGTTAAAAGAGGTAATATCAAAATTGCGGCTACTAAACTTAAAATAATCACGCCACCAGCAATAAATAACATTAATGAACGCTCTGGAAAAGCAGCACCTGTTTTTATTATCGTTGGGACTGTTAACACACCAGCCATTGTAATTGCACCACGAACACCTGAAAATCCTGATATTAACGCAATACGCCAACTTGGCTTTGCCTTATTTTTTGATTTATTTTTCTTAGAAATTAATAACATATTAATATACGTCCAAACAACACGAATCACGACTAAAAAGAGCCAGACGACAAAAACATCAATAATAGCCGAAAGAGTACTACTATTGTTATCTTCTAATGTCTTTGACATCGCAATTGGTAATTCAATTCCAAGAATAATAAACACAAATCCATTCAGGAGATAAACCACAATTTCCCAGGTTTTTTCAGTTACTAACTTAATTTCAGGTAAGTACGTCGCGAAAGTATTCTTACGCATACTAGAGATAACGCCAGCGACAACTACCGAAATAACACCTGATGCATGCAAAAATTCTTCCGTAAAAAGAAAAATGATGAAAGGTGTTAAAATTTGTAATATCGTATTAAAAACAACATCATTAATCCCTTGCCTCATTAAAAAATCTCGTATTGTTGAAATCAGCAACATTAACACTGCTCCCGAGATAAAACCAACAATCGCAATATACGTAAAATCACCAAGCGCCTGTCCAAATGAAAAATAGCCAGTAACCGCAGCAGCAATCGCGTATTTAAAGGCAATTAATCCACTTGCGTCATTAATTAAACTTTCACCACTAACCAAATTTAAAATATTACTTGGTAATTTTGCTTTTTCAGCAATCGATTGCACAGCAACTGGATCCGTTGGTGACAAAATAGCTGCCAGTGCGAATCCAACTGCTAATGGCATTTTTGGAATCAAAAGATGAATGAAAAATCCAACTACCACAGTTGTTAAGAAAACCAATAATATGGCATTCGCAAAAATGGAACCTCTTAATTTCCACAATTCACGTTTTGGAAATTTTCGACCATCATTAAATAATAGTGGCGCAATAAAGAGTAATAAGAACCAATCTGTTTCTAACTCAATTGAGACTTTAAAAATTAAGGCAACGACAAAGCCTAATGCTATCTGGATCAATCCAACGGGTATTGAAACCAGATAATGACTGATAACATTTGATAGTAAAACAAGTGCAGCTAAAACAATAACCGATTCAAGTAGCGGCATTTACCATCTTCCTTTCTACTTTAGTCTTCTCCGATAATTCTAACTTCCGTTTCTAATCTAACCTTAAATTTTTCCCACACAACGTTTTGAACATGCTTAATAACATCCATATAATCTGTTGCAGTAGCGCCGTCTACATTAACAATAAACCCGGCATGTTTCTTTGATACTTGTGCGCCACCAATTTGGTAGCCTTGTAACCCAGCTTCGTGAACTAGTACACCAGTATAGTGTCCATCAGGTCGCTTAAAAACACTTCCACATGATGGGTACTCTAAAGGTTGTTTAGATGCACGTAAAAAGTTAAACTCATCCATTTTTTCACGGATATCATATTTATTACCTTCTTTTAATACAAAGGTTGCTTCTAATATGATGTCATTATCATCTTGAATTTGACTATGACGATAGTCAAAGTTCATTTCTTCGTTAACTAGTGTTTTCACATAACCAGTACGTGTAATAACACTAACTTCACTCAATACCTGGCTGATATCACCATCATATGCACCAGCATTCATAAATACGGCACCACCAACACTCCCAGGAATCCCAGCAGCAAATTCAAAATTAGTCAAGCCAGCTTGGTAAGCTTCTTCTGTTGTCTCAATAAGTGAGGCACCAGCTTGCGCTATAATTTTCGTCCCAGATACAGCAATTTTATCCATATCCGTTAAAATGATTACAAGTCCACGAATACCGCCATCTTTCACAACTAGATTACTCGAATTTCCTAAAACAGTTAAAGGAATACCATTTTCATTGGCTGTATTCACCAAAATTTTAACATCTGACACTGCATCAGGAAAAGCTAAAAGATCAGCCATCCCTCCCGTTTCAGTATTTGTATATTTAGCAAGTGGTTCATTTTTTAAAATTTTAATAGATGGAAATAGTTCTACAAAAGTGTCAATTATCATTATTTATTCGATTCCTTTCAACATTTAGCAATTCCTTCTAGTTTAACACGTTCAATGTTTATTTTTCTATTTTAACGCACAAACAAGCGACTTTTAATTGTATAACCTAACTGTTATACTTTATTAACATTATTAGACCGAGTATTTTAATAACCTTATCAGTCATATCGAATTAAAAAGGAGTTAATTATGAATTTTGTTACAATGGATTTTGAAACTGCTAATAATCAGCGTCATAGCGCCTGTTCAATTGCTTTAACAGTTGTTCGAAATAATCAAATCGTTGATGAATTTTATTCACTTATTAAACCGGAAACACCTTTTAATTGGCGTAATGTTCAAATTCATGGTATTCACGAAGAAGACGTTGAATTTGCACCAAAGTTTCCAGAACTATGGTCACATATTTCGCCACTTTTCCAGAACAATAGTTTAATCGTGGCACATAATGCCCCCTTTGATAACAGTATTTTGCATAATACATTGGGTTATTATGGATTAGAGACACCCCAATTTTTATTGTTAGATACGGTTAGAACAAGTCGTAAATTATTCCCAGAATTTCCAAATCATAAATTAAATACGGTTTGTGATGAATTGGGAATCACGTTAACAAATCATCACAATGCCTTAGATGATTCCGTTGCTTGTGCCAATATCTTACTCTATCAAGAACACGAATTTGGACAAGAAATTTTAAAACCATTTGTGAAGCCAGCATAATCAAATTTAAGCACATTAATAGGGCTACTGTTTAAACTGTTATATGATGACCGTAATCAAACCAAATTGGGGGAAATTACAATGTCAATTTATGATTATCAGGTTACACTAGAAAATGGTGAAACTTATTCATTAGAAAAGTACAAGGATCACCCTTTATTAATTGTTAATACAGCCACTAAATGTGGTTTTGCGCCACAATTTAAACAATTAGAAGAATTATATGAGGATTATCAAGACCAAGGATTAGTGGTACTTGGGTTTCCATCGAATCAATTCCATCAAGAAGTCGATAATGATGCGCAAGCAGCAGCTACCTGTCGTATGACATATGGCGTTAGTTTTCCAATGCATACCATTCAAAATGTAAATGGAGAAGATGCGTTACCACTATTTAAATACCTGACTGATGAAACGCAAGGCGTGTTGGGTAGCTCAATTAAATGGAACTTCACTAAATTTTTAGTTAATCGTGATGGACAAGTTGTTAAACGTTATGCACCTAAGACTAATCCTTTAAAGATGAAACCAGAAATCGAAAAATTGGTTAAATAAAAACAAGTTAGCTGATACCCCCATTTAGAGGCTATCAGCTAACTTGTTTTTTTAGTTGAAATGGGCCAACATATTATCATATTGTAATCCATTACTTTCTAATTCGATAGTACGTAAATTATCATCATGATCATCTTTCAATAATGTAATTTTTAACCAATCATTTGGTAATTCATCCTGAATAAATTCAGACCATTCAACAACACTCACACCATCAGAATTAAAATATTCATCTAACCCTAAATCTGCGCCGCCCATCCCTTCAAGTCGGTAAACATCCATATGAAATAACGGCAAACGGCCCTCACGATATTCTCTCACAATTGGAAATGTTGGACTTTTAACGTTCCGCTTGATCCCTAACCCAACGGCTAAGCCTTTAGCAAAAGTTGTCTTTCCTGCGCCTAAATCACCATCCAATAACAAAATCATATTAGGTTCAACAAGCTGTCCAATTTTTTCGGCAATTTCTTGTGTTTCTTCTACAGAACTGACTTCAATATTCATTAATTATTTCACCATTTCATTCTAAACTTTGCGCAGCTGTAATAATACCAACCTTGTAAATTTCTTCTACGTTAGCACCACGAGATAAATCTGAAACCGGTTGGTTTAATCCTTGTAGGATAGGTCCGATAGCTTCAAATCCACCTAAACGTTGTGCAATTTTGTAGCCAATATTTCCAGATTGTAATTCAGGGAAAATGAAAACATTTGCTTGTCCTGCAACCTTTGATCCAGGTGCTTTTTGTTCACCAACACTCGGTACAAAAGCAGCATCAAATTGTAATTCGCCGTCAATCGCTTCATTTGGTGCTAGTTTTTGTGCAATTTCAGTTGCTTCTGCTACCTTTGATACCTCTGGTGCTTTAGCTGAACCTTTAGTTGAAAAACTAAGCATTGCTACTTTGGGATCAATATCAAAGAGACGAGCCGTCTGAATGCTTGCAATTGCCATTTCTGCTAATTCTTGAGCAGTTGGATTAATACTGATCGCAGCATCAGAAAATAAATACTTTTCTGTATCATTATTTCTGGTCATAATAAAGGCACCACTTGTCCGACTCACGCCTGGTTTCGTTTTAATAATTTGTAATGCAGGTCGAACGGTATCTCCAGTAGCGTGAACAGCTCCAGAAACCATCCCTTCAGCTAATCCCATGTAAACGAGCATTGTACCGAAATAATTAACATCGCGTAACATTTCTTCAGCTTGTTCAGGTGTATTTTTACCCTTACGTCGTTCAACAAAGGCCGTTTTCATCTCATTAAAATCTGTTTCAGAATATTGTTTAGGATCAAGTAATTCTACACCGATACCATCAAGAGTTAAATCGAGCTTTGTGGCTAACTCTTTCATTTTTGCAACATCCCCCAATAAAATAGGTTCTGCCAAATTATCTTCTGCTAATTTAACGGCTGCTCTTAGAATACGTTCTTCTTCCCCTTCAGGAAAAACTATTTTAATTTTTTTACTTTCAATTTTGCTTTTCAAACTTTCAAATAATGACATATCATTTCCTCCTAATTAAGTGTTACTGGGTAATTGCCAGTTAATCGGTGGCAATCCCTGACTTATTAAATTTTGATTTATTTGTGAAAATGGTTTCGATCCAAAAAAACCGCGGTAAGCAGATAACGGACTTGGATGAGGTGATGTTATCACAATATTGTGATCTGTATCAATTAATTTAATCTTATCTTGGGCTGTCTTCCCCCATAAAACAAAAATAATTGTCTGTGAAGATTCGGATAATCGTTCAATCACACCATCTGTTAATAATTCCCATCCATGATTACGATGAGAATTAGCGGCGCCATCTCTTACAGTTAAGACTGAATTTAACATCAAAACACCTTGCTCCGCCCAACTCTTCAAATAGCCATGATTAGCTGGTGGAATTCCTAAATCTGTTTCCAATTCTTTATACATATTCCGTAAAGAAGGTGGAATTTTTTCTCCTGGTAAAACAGAAAAACTCAACCCATGAGCTTGATGCTTTTCATGATAAGGATCCTGTCCCAATAAACAAACTCTAACGTCAGAAAATGGGGTCAGTTCAAAGCTTTCAAAAATGCGATTTTTTTCCGGATAAATCGTCTCATTTTGATATTCATTATCAATAAACGTTTCTAAATCAGCATATTTAGATTTTGCAAGCTCTTCGGTCAAAATGGGTTGCCAATCATTATCGACATTAATATTCATTGTCTAACACCTCACAGATTAAGTTTACCATATTAGTGAATACAAAAATAAATGATTTGATTAAAATATCGAGCGGTTTCATGTTAAAATGAAACCAGTAAATAAGATTAGAGGAGTGTTGAATTTATGATAAAAATTATTGCATCAGATATGGATGGTACTTTACTAAATGATCAAATGGTGATTTCAGAAAAAAACGCCGATGCGATTAAACAAGCACAAGCATTAGGAGTCCACTTTATCGTTTCTACTGGCCGTGGCTATACTGAAGTTAAACCTTTAATTACAGCAGCCGGGTTCAATAGTCCAATGATTACATTTAACGGCGCAGAAGTTTTAGATGGAAATGGTAAAACACTTAGTACAACACCTATTTCAAAAAAAGTCGTTCAAACTTTAGTTCAAACATTCAAAAAAGAAAATTTTTACTTTGAAATGACAACCTCAAACGGTGTTTATTCTGATAATCGTGCAAACCGTATTCAAAATGTAGCGCGTCTAATCTCTGATACAAATCCAGATACACCATTTAAAATGGCTGTTTCATTAGCTGCAGCTCGTCTTGAATTAATGAATATCAATTACGTTGATGATTACCAAACAGTCATCGATGATTCAAAAATTGATATTTTTAAATTAATTGTTTTCAGTATGGATGGTCAAGAAGAATTACTCCCTTTAAAAGCAAAAATTGAAGAAGAAGACTCACTTGTTGTTACCTCTTCTGCACCTACTAACCTTGAAATTAACAACGTAAATGCCCAAAAAGGGATTGCACTCCAAGCTTTCGCTAAAGAACTTAATATCCCAATGTCAGATGTCATGGCAATTGGAGATAACTTAAATGATGTTTCTATGTTAAAAGTTGCAGGCGTCAGTTACGCCATGGAAAATGGCCACGACGAGGTAAAACGTATTGCCAATCATTCAGCAAAAACAAATTCTGAAGATGGTGTTGGCTTAGCTATTCTTGAACAGTTAGCTGAAAAATAAATCGATTGAGACTAAAAAGTGTAATTAATTAGAAAAAATAAGTCTATAAAAACTGTTGTTGATAGTAGTTTAAAAACTATTACCAATAACAGTTTTTTTACAACGAAAAAAACAAAAGCCATAAGACTTTTGTTACGTAATCAATCAGCCCTGTTACTCTCCAACTATCAATTATGAAACCCATAATACGTCGCTAACCAATTTGGTACTTATCTTTATTCAGTTGTTAGTAACACGATTACTTTCCCAAAACTATCCTGATTTTGTAAGTAAGCATGCGCTAAAGGAACTTCACTTAGTTTGAAGTTTTTTTCTGGTTTCACATCAACATCATATTTTGAAATGTAGTCCAACAGATCATTCAATTTATCCTGACTGACATTGTCAGAGTAAAAACTAGTGAGGTAACTATTTTTCTCGATATCTATAATCGGATCAAATTCTTCTAAAAACCATTTACCTCCTAATTGTCCCGTACTACATAAAATGCCTCCTTCGTTTAAATGTTGAAAACTATCTTTTATAGTGGCAGGGCCAATTAATTCTAAAATTTTGTCATACTTCTTTTCAGTCTCTAATACACCAGTCTTATCTATTATTACATCATTAAAACCAGCGGACAATAATTGCTCATTTTTTGCTTGGCTCCGACTAGTACCATCAATTACAATATCAGGATATCTGGCCTTCAACAATTTAAGAAATGAAATACCTACTCCACTTGTGGCGCCTCTAACTAAAATTTTATCTTTTTTTGTAATTTTTAAGTTTTTCATTGAACCAAATGCTGTATAGTACGTTTCAGGAATAGTCGCAAGTTCTTTCCAAGATATATTTGTTGTTATTGGATATATTTGGTTATTTGGTAATGCTACATATTCAGCATAGCTGCCATCAAATGCGCGTCCCATTTCTCCCATAATGGAAATAACTTTTTTCCCTATAGGTAATCTTTCAGGATCGCTCGTTTCTTCAACAACACCCACACATTCAATGCCTAAAACCCTAGGAAACAAAACAGTTGGCGATTTTCCCTCTCTCGTAAAAATCTCCGATCTATTGATACCAAACCCTTTTATTTTAATTAAGGACCAGTTAGCTTTTATTTTAGGTAAATTTACCTCTTGGTAAATAAGCTTATCTGTTCCTCCTGCTTCATTAACAACAATTGCTTTCATAATTTTACTTTTCTCCTTTGCTAAAAAGCTTTTTTCAATTCAAATCATCGTAAACATCCTAATTTTTAGTAACTATACATAAAAAATCCTAACCACCACGCGAAGTGATTAGGACCTTTTACAATGCTTGCCCCACCAAAAATTAATGAAAGGCCGAAAGATTTAATTAGTTTGCACTTTTTATGCATTTAAAACTTTGTTTAAGAAATCTTTTGTTCTATCATTTTGCGGATTACTAAATATTTCATCTGGTGTACTACTTTCTAAAATGTAACCATCAGCCATAAAGACCACACGATCAGCCACTTCTTTAGCAAAACCCATTTCATGTGTGACAACAACCATTGTCATACCATCCCTCGCAAGTTGTTTCATAACATCTAAAACATCCCCAACCATTTCTGGATCAAGTGCAGACGTTGGTTCATCAAATAACATAATATCTGGTTTCATTGCAAGTGCGCGTGCGATTGCGACACGTTGTTTTTGACCACCAGATAACGAAGCAGGTGCAGCATCTGCTTTATCACTCAAACCAACTTGGGATAAAAGACGTTTTGCTTCCTTAGTTGCTTCTTCTTTTGTTTCTTTTTTTAATTCAACAGGCGCTAAAATAATATTTTCAAGAACGGTTAAATGTGGAAACAAATTAAAATGTTGAAATACCATGCCAATATTTTGACGAACAACATTTAAATCAGTTTTTGGATCACTTATATCATGCCCCTCAATAATAATTGAACCGGAAGTTAAATCTTCTAATTTATTTAAACAACGTAAAAAGGTACTTTTCCCAGAACCGGAAGGTCCAATCATGCAGACAACTTCTTTTTCTGCAACTGAAATATCTAACCCCTTCAAAACTTCATTTGAACCATAGTTTTTTTTCAAATTTTTAACTTGAATTTTAGCTGCCATTATTTAATCTTCCTTTCGACTAAATTAGATAACCACGTTAATAACGTTATGATAACGAGATAAATCACCGCGATAATCAACCACATCTTGAATCCTTCAAGGTTTCTTGCGATTATAATCTTACCTGTTTGCGTTAATTCTAAAATACCGATAACAGATAAAATTGACGTATCTTTCAACGTAATAATAAATTGATTAATAAATGATGGAATCATAATCTTAATTCCTTGTGGCATAATGACTTTCATCATTGCTTTTCCATAAGGTAATCCTAGACTACGAGCAGCTTCCATTTGGCCATTATCAACAGCCTTAATCCCACCTTTAACAAAGGCCGCTGTATACGCACCTTCATTTAACGTTAAGGTTATAATACCTGCCACAAATGCTGGAATCTTGCTCCCGGTTAAATTAGGAATACCAATGTAGATAAAGAAGGCCAATACAATTAGCGGTAGGCCACGGAAAATGTAAATTAATGTACTTGAAAGCCCATTAAGCCATTTATTTGGCGCAACACCCATCATACCTAAAATAATCCCTAAAACTGTTGCACAAACAATAGCCACAATTGTTAATAACATTGTTTGTTTAAATCCTTCTAATAATGAGCCACTATTTGTTTTCAATAAACCTAAAATTGTTCGAGAATTTTTAGAGTTAGCATTTTTTGCGTTCGTTCCAGTGTACTTATCAACAATCTTTTTATATTCACCGTTAGCTTTAAGTTTCTTTAGCCCGGCATTAAATTTTGTTATTAATTCTTTATTTTGCCCTTTTTTAACGGCGAATCCATATTCACCTTTTTCATATGTTTTACCAACTACTTTCATTTCAATACCATTCTTAACACCATATGCTAAAACTGGTTTATCATCAAAAGTCGCATCGGAATTTCCTGTCACAACATCGTCATACATGTTACTTGAATCATCAAAAGTTGTTGTTGTAATATTATATTGTTTTTTAATTGAGTTTACGAATTCTCCGGCAGCTGTACCAACTTTAATCGCTACCTTTTTCCCTCTTAAATCATCCAAAGATTTAATTGAACTGTTTTTACCAACAGCCATAGCTACCCCAGCTTCATAATAACTATCTGAGAAATCAAATTTAACACGACGTTCTGGAGTTATCATCATACCAGCCATAACCCCATCAATTTGGTTAGCATCTAATGCTTGAACCGCTGCATTAAACCCTAAGGCTTTAATATCAACTTTAAATCCTTCCTCTTTAGCAATGGCTCGCATTATATCCATATCAATACCAACATATGATTTACCATCTTCTGCTTGATATTCAAATGGTGCATAAGTTACATCAGTCCCGATTGTATACGTCTTTTCTGCTGCATTTACTTGATTACTATGTAAAAATAATAAAAATACACATGCGACCATGATTGACATGATCATTGACTGCCATTTTTTCATAATATCCTCCCCAAAACATTTTGATGTAACATAATATAACATATCTACACTTAGCAAGCAATTTAGTTGTTTTGACAATTATTTAAGTACCCTATACACTAGAGATATTCAGGAAAGGATGGTTTATATGATTATTAGAAGAGCAACAAAAAAAGATGCACACGAGGTCGTTCCTTTAGTGAATATTATTTTAGAAGATATGGAAATTCCTATTCTTCAAGAAATTCCATTACCCGACCTATTCAAAGTGCTAGAGCTTGCATTTGAAACAGAAGACTACCGTTACAGCTACGGTCGTGTTCAAATTGCCGATATTGATGGTAAGGTTGCTGGGATAGCATTTGGTTATCCGGATGAAGATGAAGACCATCTTGATCTTGCTATGAATCAATTTTTCCCACAAATTGGTTTACCTGAAACAACTGAACTCTTTCCAGACTCAGAAGTTTATCCAAATGAATGGTACCTTGATACCCTTGCTGTTTCACCAGATTTCCAAGGACAAGGCATCGGCACAAAACTTCTAGAGTCTCTTCCCGAGATTGCCCGTGCAGCTGGAAAAACAAAGATTGGCTTAAACGTCGACTTTGCAAATCCTAAAGCAGAAAAGTTATACACAAAAATGGGCTTTAAAACTGTTGGTAACATGATTATTAGTGGTCATGACTATCATCATATGCAAAAAGATATTTAAATAAATAAAAAGGTCTGCTAAAAATAAATTTAGCAGACCTTTTTTCATATCTTTATTCTAAAACTTTTACAGTAACTGTCTTTTTACCCCATGTGTAACATCTTGCATTTGAGATAAAATGCACATCAATTCGGTTTCCTTTAATTGCTGAACCTGTATCGCCAGCAATCGCAACACCATAACCAGATACCCAGACAACAGTTCCTAGCGGAATAACTGAAGGATCCACAGCAATTTGTTGTGGATTAGTTAACAAACTTAACCCATATGATCCATGAGTTCCCATCCCTGGTGCATTTGTTGAATAAGCCGTTGCGACCATTTGTAACGTTTTCTTAGTTGATTTGCCAGAAGTATCGTTGCTTGCTTTTTGGTCAGTACTTCCTTTTTTATCTGATGAATCATCACTTTCAGCCTTTTTAGCTGCTTCTTTTTTAGCAGCTGCTGCTGCCTTAGCATCAGCTTTAGCCTTTGCTTCTCTTGCTTTTTTTGATAACTCAGCATCTTTAGCCTTTGTTACTTTGGCTAAATCTTTCTTTGCGTCACCTAAAGTATCTTTTAACGCTGCTAATTGTTTATTCATTTCTTTTGTTTCTTGTTTTGTTTCAGATTGTTTTAATTTCAATGATTTTTGTTCAGATTCCAAATGCGCTTTAGCATCTTCCATGGTTTTGATATTAGACGCAACATCTTTCATCGTTTTGTTATCAGCAGATTGTAAAACAGAAACTGCGTAAACACGGCTAATAAAATCACCAGCATTCTTTGCTTCAAGAATAGCCGTTACCATTTTACTACTTGAATCATTAACTTGTAGACTTCTTAATCTATCTTTAGCATTTTCAATACGTGTATCTAATTGTTTTTGTTCATTACCAATTGATTTATCTTGTGAACCAATTTTCTTTTCTTTATCAGAAATTTCTTGATTTAATTTATCAATTTTTGCATACTCATCATTAATACTCGTTAATGACTTTGAAATTTTTGAATTAGCAGTTGTTACTTTCTCTTGTGCAGCTGATTCTTGTTTTTTTAAATCACTGATAGATGTTGCACTAACAGAAACCGAACCACCTAATAAGCAAAGTATAACTGCCGTAAAACCAATAATATTTCTAATTTTCAAAATAATACTCCTTTTTGTAAATAACTTTATTACCCATTTCTAGAGTATATCGAACCGACAAGTCAGACATGTGTCAGGCATATTACAAAACATCACTCATATTACAACTCTATGACTAACGTACCCTCATTTTCAGAAATAATCATTTTATTTGAGTTCATTTTCAAAACCGTTTCATTTTGAGCCTGAAATATGCTATGATATGTAGATTATACAAACGAATAGTGAGGGTATTAAATGATAACTGTAAGTAATGTAAGTTTAAGTTTTTCAGACCGTAAGTTATACGATGACGTTAATTTAAAATTCACGCCTGGTAATTGTTACGGACTAATCGGTGCTAATGGCGCTGGTAAATCAACATTTTTAAAGATTTTATCTGGTGAAATAACACCAAGTACAGGTAAAATTTCATTAGATCCAAATGAACGTATGACAATGCTACAACAAAATCATTATGGCTTCGAAGAATATACTGTTCTTGAAACAGTCATTATGGGTTACAAAGAACTCTATGCTGTTATGGAAGCAAAAGATGCTATTTATGCAAAAGCTGATTTTTCTGATGAAGATGGTATCAAAGTTGCTGAACTAGAATCTGACTTTGCTGAAATGAATGGTTGGGAAGCTGAATCAGAAGCTTCAACTCTTTTACAAGGCTTAGGCTTCGCTGAAGATATGCAAAATAAAAAGATGAGCGAACTAACAGAAAGTCAAAAAGTTAAGATTTTGCTTGCACAAGCACTTTTTGGTAATCCTGATGTTCTCTTACTTGATGAACCTACTAATGGGTTAGACATCAAATCAATTAACTGGTTAGAAGATTTCTTAATTAACTTCTCAAATACCGTTATTGTTGTTTCTCATGATAGACATTTCTTAAATAATGTCTGCACCCACATGTGTGATGTTGATTTTGGTAAAATCAAATTATTCGTTGGTAATTACGACTTCTGGATGGAATCAAGTGCCTTAGCTTCAAAACTTGCAAATGATTCTAACGATAAAAAAGAAGCTAAAATCAAAGAATTACAAGATTTCGTTGCACGATTCAGTGCTAACGCTTCTAAATCTAAACAAGCAACTTCTCGTAAGAAAATGCTTGAAAAAATCACACTTGATGATATTCAACCTTCATCACGTCGCTACCCATTCATTAACTTTGAAATCGACCGTGAAATTGGTAATGATTTATTATCAGTTAGTGGCGTTTCAAAAACAATTGATGGCGTAAAAGTTTTAGATAATATCTCATTTAGTTTAGGCAAAGATGATAAAACAGCCTTTACAAGTGAAACTGATATTGCTGTTACAACATTAATTAGAATTCTTTCTGGTGAATTAGAACCAGATACAGGTACAGTTCAATGGGGTGTAACAACATCACAAGCTTACCTTGCTAAAGATAATAACGACCAATTCGCTGATGAACATTTAACAATTATCGATTGGTTACGTCAATTTGCTTCTAAAGCAGAAAGTGATAACACTTTCTTGCGTGGATTCTTAGGTCGTATGTTATTTTCTGGTGAAGAAGTCGATAAAGAAGTTGGCGTCTTATCCGGTGGAGAAAAAGTTCGTTGTATGTTATCAAAAATGATGTTAACAAGAAACAACGTTCTTTTACTTGATGATCCTACTAACCATTTAGATTTGGAATCAATTACTTCATTGAATGAAGGTCTTTCAAATTATAAGAGTGCTCTATTATTCGGCTCTCATGATCGTGAGTTCATTCAAACAATCGCTAACCGTATCATCGAAGTAACACCAAACGGTCTTGTTGATCGAGCAGATACTACTTATGATGAATTCTTAGAAAATAAAGATGTTCAAGATCAAATTGCTGGTCTTTACAAACAAGCTTAATAACTAAAAAGGAAGCAACCAATTTCAAAATTGGTTGCTTCCTTTTTTATTAGTAATTTTTAAGTACGCGTTGAATTTGGCGTTCCTGATCTCGACGTTTAATTGTTTCACGTTTATCGTAATCATTCTTCCCTTTTGCAACACCGATTAGTACTTTTGCAAAGCCGTTTTTAATGTACACTTTCAAAGGGACAATTGTAACACCCTTATTTTTAGTTGCTTCATCAAATTGAGCTATTTGTTTTCTATGCAATAATAATTTACGATTTCGAAGTGGATCATGATTGAATTGATTTCCTTGATCATACGTTGAAATATGAACATTCATCAGCCAAGCTTCACCATTTCTAATTTGCGCAAATCCATCTTTTAGATTAATACGACTATTTCGAACGGATTTAATCTCAGTACCTGTTAAAACGACACCAGCCTCAACCGTATCTTCAATGTTATAACTGTGTCTTGCTTTTTTATTCTGGGCTAAGGGTTTATCAAAAGATGACTTTTCTTTTCGCAATCTTAATCCCCCCGATATTATTTTTGACGTGTATTATTTTTTCTTGGTGCTGTGTTTTTATTAGCTGATTTGTAGAATGGTTTCTTTCCATTACTATTTCCAGCAGCTGGTTTACCATTACGGTTATAAGGTTTCTTGTCTCCTGGACGACCATTACCTGGACGTTTGAAGTTTCCACCTTTACCTCGTAAATCAGAAGTTGGTGTGTTTTGTGGATTAACAATTTCAAAATCAATCGCACTTTGCTCAATATCAACTTTAGCAACTTTTACTTCGATTGGTTGACCAATTCTGAAAGTTCTCTTGGTTCTCTTACCTACTAATGCCATATGCATATCTAAATATTCATAATAGTCATCCTTCATATTACTAATATGAACAAGACCTTCAACAGTATTTGGTAATGAAACGAAGACACCAAACTTCATAACTGAGCTAACAACACCTTCAAAGGTTTCACCAACATGATCAGCCATGTATTCAGCTTTTTTCATTGCGTCAGTATCACGTTCGGCATCAATTGCGCGACGTTCCATTTGTGATGTATGTGTTGTAAGTTCAGGTAATTGTTCAGCATATTTTTCTTTTTGAGTGTCCCCAATACCATTTTCTTCGTAGAAACGAATTAAACGATGAACCATCAAATCAGGGTAACGTCTAATTGGTGACGTAAAATGCGTATAATCAGTAGCAGCTAAACCAAAGTGACCTAATGATTCATCAGTATATTTAGCTTGTTGCATACTTCTAAGTAACATAACAGAAACCATTGATTCTTCAGGTTTACCAGCTACTTCTTTTAAAACACCTTGTAACATTTTAGGTGTTACATTCTTACTATCACCTTTAACAACGATACCAAAACTGGTTAAAGTTTCGAAGAAACGCATTACTTTTTCATTCTTAGGTGTTTCATGCACACGGTAAACAAAAGGTACTTTTAATTTATCGTAATGAGCTGCAACAGTTTCATTTGCAGCTAACATAAATGATTCAACTAAACGTTCACTTGTTCCACGAGTTCTAATTTGAATATCAATTGGGTGACCCGCTTCATCAACGATAATCTTAGATTCATTATCATCAAAACTAATTGCACCACGTTTTTTACGCATTTTTTCAAGAATTTTGTGTAATTCGCCCATTGTTTCAAACATTGGGACCAATTCTTCATATTTAGCTTTCGTCTTTGCATCATCTGATTCAAGAATCTTGTTAATGGCTTTGTAAGTCATACGTTCTGTCGTTTTAATCACACTTTGGAAGATTTTGTGGTTAACAACATAACCTTCTGGTGTAATTTCCATTTCACAACTCATAGCAAGGCGTTCAACTTTTGGATTCAATGAACAAATACCATTTGATAATTTGTGAGGCAACATTGGAATAACACGGTCAGTTAAATAAACACTCGTTCCACGTTCGTATGCTTCACGATCAAGTGGTGTGCCTGGTTGGACATAATGCGAAACATCAGCAATATGCACACCTAAATGGTAGTTCCCGTTATCAAGTTTCCAGGCAGTAACAGCATCATCTAAATCCTTAGAATCAATACTATCAATTGTTACCAATGTTTGGTCCGTTAAATCAACACGGCCAATTTTTTCTTCTGGTAGCACAACTTCTGGAGTTGCTTCAGCTTGAGCCATAACATCTTCAGGAAATTCACTAGGAATATCATGTTGATAAACAACTTGTAAAATATCCATACCTGGATCGTCTTTGTTACCCACAACTTCTTTAACCAATGTTTCAATAACTAATGGTTTTTCACTTGTTGGGTAAGCAGTAATATCAGCTGTAATAACTTCTCCGGCAACTGGATGTAAACCAACCCCTGTTACCAATAAGTTATAACGTTGTAATTTCTTGTTTTTAACAACTAAATGGCCAATTATTCCTGAATTTTCAAGGTCAGATGGTTCAACTTCAAATTCACCAACAATTGATGTTACATTATGTTCAACAATTTTATTAACTTTACCTTCAGGACCACGGTCATCCCCAGGTTTAGCAGCACTTGTAATCTCAATCTCAACACTATCACCATTTAAGGCAGACATTGTTTGTGTTGGATTAACGAAAACATCAGGTTGTTCTGGATCAATCGTAACGAATCCAAATCCACGATCATTTGCATGAAAAATACCCACTAATTGTGGTGTTTGAAGTGCAATTTGAAATTTGCCTTCTGATGTAATTTTCACTTCACGTTTACGTTCCATTTCAGCAAGTGTTTTAACAAGTTCTTTGAACGCATCCTGGCCTTCTAATTTAAGGGCAGCTGTTAATTCTTCAACACTGAAAGATTCATTTTCTTTAATTTTTAGTTCTTTTAATATAAGTTCTTGCATCTTTTTATCCATGTATACCTCGTTTTCATATTCGTATTTGCGTTACATTTATTTATTATTAATTTTATTTTATTTCTAAATAAAAGCCTCCTGCTGCAACAATTGTTTGCACAGGAGGCTTTCTTTATTATTATTTTGAGGCCAAATAGACAAGTCCTAGAGCTAGACAGAAAAATAAAACGCCCAAGACAAAGGTTACTTTTTGCATAAATGCTTCGAATCCACGTGGTTTTTGTTTGCTAAATAAATCGTCAGCACCACCACCGCCACCAGATAAAGCACCTGAAGCGTTATTTGTTTTTGCAGGTTGCATCATAACAGCGATAATCATTAAGACTGAAACGATGATAATTAAAATTGTTAGTATGTTAGTCAAATCATTTACCTCCTTAACCCAATTACGTAATCTATATCTATACTAATTTAGCACAGTTTGCATTAATTTTCCACCGTTATTATTTTATTAAAGTGATTCAAATCCGGATAATGTATCCATTTCTGTCTTAAGTTTAGGTCGATTTTGGTGCTCAGTCAAAAGAACTAATGTATCTCCTGCTTTTAAAACCGTCACACCATGTGGAATTAATTGCTTTTCACCACGTCTAACCGTGATTAATAAGCTATTTTCAGGCCAAACTACTTCTGAAACTTTTTTATTTTCTAAATTTGATCCAGCAAAAATAGGCGTCTCAAGTCGGTCCTTTTTACCGCCCAAATCAATTTCATTTTGACCAATTAATTTTTTAAGTAAAGAATCGTAGATAGGTGCGCCGCCTAAAATATCAATAACTAAAAATGAAACTAATGAAATAATGGCTAGTGGCATTAAGTGATGTAAACTACCCACCATTTCCGTAACTAATAAAATAGCTGTAAAAGGTGCTTTACCAATTCCAGCAAAGTACCCGGCCATTCCAAAAATAATAAAATCAGTTATATATTTAGCTGGTAACAACCCTAACATTATCATAACAGTTGCATACCCAGCGCCAATAATAGCGCCTAATGTTAGAATAGGCAGAAAAATACCACCTGGTAATCCAGAACCATAGGATATCATTGAAAAGATAAATCTTAAAAGAAAGAGTCCCAATAAAACGGTCAATGATTTACTTTGAACTAGACTTAAAATAATCTCATTACCGCCACCTAAAGTTTGTGGTAAGTATAATCCAATCGGAATAACTAAAATAAAAGGGACAATTGAGCGATAAAAAATCGGAATTTTATGTAGAATATTATATAAATCAGTCGATTTAAGTAATACGTTTTGATACAGATAGCCTAGGAGGCCCAAAATAAGCCCTAAAGCAATCAAATGCCAGTATTGTAACAATGATAAGGTCTGAATATCCATCATTTGTAGCGCCGGTTTTAGACCGAAAAAATGCAATGAAATATAATTGGCTGAAATTGAACTAGCTAATGCTGTTGTCCAAATCAACGGTGAAAAATTATGATACACTTCCTCTAATATAAAAAGCGTACTCGCAATTGGTGCATTAAAAGCTGCGGATAGACCTGCAGCGCCACCACCTGCAATCAGAATGCGGCGTTCCGATTCAGTATGTTTAGTCATCTCTGCGAATCCTTGTCCGACTGCTGCACCTAGTTGAATAGATGGGCCTTCACGGCCGAGGAATAGCCCTGATCCAATGCCTAAAACACCACCGATAAATTTTCGCCATAAAACTGACCACCAACGCATTTCAAGATTACCAGCAAGCTGGCCCTCTACTTGCGGAATACCGGATCCCATAATATTTGGCTCTTGCTTCATTAGTGTTCCAATACCTAGTACCATAGCTAGACTCAAAAGAATCATTGGAAACAGTAACCACATATTCTGATTAATTGCCTGGTAAAAATAGATAAAGACTTTAAGCACATAAATAATAGCTAACCTAAATAGACTTACAACGATACCTGTAACGAGCCCAATTAATAGCCCTCTTAAAATAAATATGAGATTAGTTAAATTCAATCGCTCTTTGATACCTTGTTTTGTCATAAAACCATACACACCTCTTCATTCTATTAGTATATGCTAAAATCCAATTATTTGCTGAACTCATTAGTAACAAAAAAAGAATTATTCAACTATTGAATAACTCTTCTTAAAAACTAGCATAATCTAATGATCACTTAAGGATGATAAATCATACTCATAGCTATAAGTCCCCAGCCTAAATTTTTTTTAAATAAACCGGTTGTCGAAATTTCCATATAAAATCGACCAACGTCAGCACTTAACTTTATTTTATTTTTTAAATTACTTACAGCCAATAAGCGCAACGACTCCGCTAAATCAGCGACTGCCTTCTCGAAGTACTGCCCACGCTCAACTTTATTTTTAAAATCAACTAATAAGAGACGTTCCTCATTTGTCGTTTCTTCGTTTAAAATAAGATCATAAACTTTTGATGTTAGATCATCTTGTATTGTAATACGCTCTGATTTTTTCATACACGCTCACATTCCTAACTATAATTTCCAACATCTAAATTATACAACAATAAGTTTTACCTTTCAATATAGTGCGTCCTATTATAATACAAAAAAGGTCCCACCTAAAATCAAATTAGGTAGGACCTTCTTTCAATCAGAAACGCTTAATTCATAAAGAATTATTTGTTAACGATTGTATCGCGAGCATCTGAACTCAAGTTGTAGAATGAGTGGATACCTTTGTATTCTGATGTTTCTTCTAAGTTATCTTCAATTCTCATTAATTGGTTGTACTTAGCGATACGATCAACACGGCTCAATGAACCAGTCTTGATTTGGCCAGCATTAGTTGCAACAACTAAGTCAGCGATAGTTGTATCTTCAGTTTCACCTGAACGATGAGAAACGATAGCTGTATAACCAGCTTCTTTAGCCATTTCGATAGCTTCCATTGTTTCTGTAAGTGTACCGATTTGGTTAACTTTGATAAGGATTGAGTTTGAAACGCCCATTTCGATACCTTTTTTAAGGTAGTCAGTGTTTGTAACAAATAAATCATCCCCAACTAATTGAACTTTGTTGCCCAATTTAGCTGTCATCATCTTCCAGCCTTCCCAATCGTTTTCATCCAAGCCATCTTCAATTGAGATAACTGGGTATTTGTCAACGATTGCTTCAAGGAATTCAACCATTTCTTCAGAAGTATAATCTTGGCCATTTTCGCCTTCATATTGTAATCTATATTTGCCAGTTTCAGCATTGTAGAATTCTGATGAAGCAGCATCAAATGCGATAGCAATATCTTTACCAGGTTTGTAACCGGCACGTTCGATTGCTTCGATTAAGATTTCAAATGGTTCTTCATTGTTCTTAAGATCAGGAGCGAAACCACCTTCATCACCAACAGCAGTAGAGTAGCCTTTTTCAGCTAAAATCTTTTGTAAGTTATGGAATGTTTCTGAACCCATACGTACAGCTTCTTTGATAGAAGGTGCGCCAACAGGCATGATCATGAATTCTTGGAAATCAACACTGTTGTTAGCATGTGATCCACCATTGATAACGTTCATCATAGGAGTTGGAAGGACATGTGCGTTAAATCCGCCTAAGTAACTGTATAAAGGAACTTCTAATTCATCAGCAGCAGCACGAGCAGCAGCAATTGAAACACCTAAAATAGCGTTAGCGCCCAATTTACCTTTGTTTGGTGTACCATCTAATGCGATCATAGCTTTATCAATACCAACTTGATCAGTAACATCATATCCAACAATTTCTTTAACGATAATGTTGTTTACGTTGTCAACAGCTTTAGTAACGCCTAAGCCCATGTAACGAGATTTGTCGCCATCACGTAATTCAACGGCTTCATGTTCACCAGTTGAAGCACCTGAAGGAACAATTCCGCGGCCCATTGCGCCGTCTTCTGTGTAAACTTCAACTTCAACAGTTGGGTTACCGCGTGAATCTAGAACTTCGCGTGCATAAATATCTGTAATCATTGACATAAATTTGTACTCTCCTTTAAAAACGTTTTTTGGCGGGGATACAATAACACCCTTACCATTATTTTAATAGTTTATTGATTCATTTTCAATCTTTTTAACAGCTAAAATACGAATTATGCTTTGAAGTTAACAAGGTCTAAGTATGAAGCAGTTTCCATACTTGCGCCACCAACTAAACCACCATCAATATCGTCTTTACCCATTAATTCTACGACGTTACCAGGTTTAACTGAACCACCGTATTGGATACGAACTTTATCAGCAACTGTTTGGTCATACAAATCAGCAACTGTTTTACGAATTACTGCACAGATTTCTTGTGCTTGGTCAGAAGTAGCTGTTTCACCAGTACCGATAGCCCAGATTGGTTCGTATGCAATAACTGCAAGATTAACTTGTTCAACAGATAAGCCTCTTAATGCAGCAGAAACTTGTCCAGCAACCCATGATTCTGCTTCGCCGGCTTGACGTTGTTCTAACGTTTCACCACAGCAGATAATAGGAACCATACCATTATTGAAAACAGCATGTGCTTTTTTGTTAATATCGTCATCATTTTCGCCGAAGTATTCGCGACGTTCTGAATGACCAATAACAACATAGTCAACACCCATTTCAGAAAGAACTTTTGGTGAAGTTTCACCAGTAAAAGCACCTTCATCTTCAAAGTATGCATTTTCAGCAGCAACTTTTAAGTCAGTACCTTTAGCAGCATCAAGTAATGTTTGTAAATCTACTGCAGGAGCAGCAATAACAGATTCAACATCGTCAAACTTTGGTAATTTACCTTTAAGACCTGCTACGAATTCAGCAGTTTCTTTAGGGCCTTTGTTCATTTTCCAGTTACCAGCAATAATTGGTTTACGCAAAATAATAACTTCCTTTCGTTAATAGACGGTTTCTTACGACAATTTAATTAAAAATTATTTTGTTGTAATAGCAGCAATACCTGGTAAAGTTTTACCTTCAAGGTATTCAAGTGAAGCGCCACCACCAGTAGAAATATGAGTTAATTGATCAGCAACACCTAATTGTTGAACAGCAGCAGTTGAATCACCACCACCAACGATTGTTGTAGCTTCTGATAAAGTACCCAAGAATTTACCGATTTCAAGTGTTCCGTTAGCATAGTTGCTCATTTCGAATACACCCATTGGTCCGTTCCATACAACTGTTTTAGCATCTTTTAAAACATCTTTAAATTCTGCAACAGATTTAGGTCCGATATCCAATGCCATGTAACCGTCAGGAATGTCACCATCAACAGTTTTGTGTTCAACATCGTTATCAAATTTTTCAGCAACGATTGAATCAACTGGTAATACTAATTTGTCGCCAGCTTCTTCAATGATTTGTTTAGCTAAATCAATTTTGTCTGTTTCAACTAATGATGAACCAATCTTCATACCTTTAGCAGCGTAGAAAGTATAAGTCATACCACCACCAACGATAACTTTGTCAGCTTTTTTAAGTAAATGAGAAATAACACCAATCTTATCTGAAACTTTTGCGCCACCTAAGATAGCAACAAATGGACGTTTTGGTTCGTCAACAGCTTCACCTAAGAATTTGATTTCTTTTTCCATTAAGAATCCAGCAGCAGCTTGTTCCATGTTGCTTGAGATTCCAACGTTAGAAGCATGTGCACGATGAGCTGTACCGAAAGCATCATTGACAAACAAGTCGCCAAGTGAAGCCCAGTATTTACCTAATTCAGGATCGTTTTTGCTTTCTTTTTTACCATCTAAATCTTCAAAACGTGTGTTTTCCATTACTAAAACATCGCCGTCTTTCATTGCTGCAATTGCGTCTTCTAATTGAGGACCACGTGTAGCAGGAACAAAAGTAACAGGTTTGTTTAATAAGTTAGATAAACGTTCTGCAACTGGACGTAATGATAATTCTTTTTTGTCTTCTTCAGTCTTAATACGACCAAGATGAGAAAGAAGAATGGCTTTACCACCATTTTCAGTTACATATTTGATAGTTGGTAATGCAGCAACGATACGGTTATCATTACCAATCACACCGTTTTTAATAGGAACATTAAAATCGACACGAATTAAAACTTTTTTGTCATTTACATCTAAATCTGAAACGATTAATTTAGCCATTATAATAGCCTCCTGTGTAATTTTGATTAAATAAAAAGGCAGAGGGAGTATTGCGTCCCTCCGCCTAAGCATAGTTATATGCGGTTTTAAAAAAGTTTAACTAGATTATGCTTCTAAGCTAGCAAATTTTTCTAATGTACGAATCATTTGTGCTGTAAAGCCAGATTCGTTATCGTACCAAGCAACAGTTTTAACCAATTGGTTAGCGCCAGTACCAGTTACTTCAGTTTGTGTTGGGTCAAAGATTGAACCAAAACTTGTACCAATGATATCTGATGAAACGATTTCGTCAGCATTGTAACCAAATGATTCGTTGTTTTCAGTTCTTGCTTTAATAGCAGCATTTACTTCATCAACTGTAAGATCTTTTGATTTCAAGATTGTAACCAATTCTGTCAATGAACCAGTAATAACTGGGACACGTTGTGCATGGCCATTCAATTTACCAACAAGATCAGGGATTACCATACCGATAGCTTTAGCAGCACCAGTAGAATGAGGAATTGTGTTACCTGCAGCAGCGCGTGCAGCACGTAAGTTTCCACCACGGTCAGGACCATCTTGTAATTTTTGTGTAGCTGTGTAAGCATGAACTGTTGTCATTGTACCAACTTCGATACCGAAAGCATCGTTAACAGCGCCAGCAAGTGGTGCTAAACAGTTAGTAGTACATGAACCAGCAGAAGCAATCTTAGTATCTGAAGTTAAAATGTCATCATTTACACCGTAAACGATTGTAGGCATTTTACCAGCAGGAGCTGAGATTAATACACGTTTTGCGCCAGCTTTAATATGAGCTGAAGCTTTTTCTTCTGATGCGTAAAAACCAGTTGATTCTAATACGATATCAACATTATTGTTTTTAACCCAAGGAATATTTGATGCATCTGCTTCTGCATATACAGGAATTTCCTTACCATTAACAACAATACCATTATCTGTTGCGCTAACTTCTGCGTCGAAGTTACCATGGGCTGTATCATATTTTAATAAATGAGCCAACATTGATGGAGAAGTTAAATCGTTGATTGCTACAACTTCGATGTTATCTGAAACTTCAGCAATACGACGGAAAGCTAAACGACCAATACGGCCAAAACCGTTAATACCAACTTTTACTGACATACTTAAATTTCCTCCTTTAGGAAATGAAGATTTATTTATTTTAAAAAGCGTGTTTGCACACTACTTTTTTAAAATCGAGTTTGCGGCACCCTCATCCGTGATTAACCACGTCTGTTTAGGTGCAAGTTTCATGTATGCCACAATTGCTTCGGCCTTAGAATGGCCACCTGCAACTGCGAAAATACATTTTATGTGCGTGAGATCCTCTATTTGTAAACCGATACGAGGAATCCTATAAACGACCTTGCCTTGAGCATCAAAGAAATATCCGAATGCCTCACCTACAGCTTTGTCCTCTTTCAACATGTCTATTATACCACTAGACATGTCACGACGCTTAGCCATATGCATTGCTTCTCCAATACTGTGAATTACAGCATTGCTTTCCTTGATTAAGTTCAAAACTTCTTGAATGCTCGGTTCTTCAAGAAGAGGCTCGTACGTTTTCTCACTTAGTTGTTCAGGTACATACAAGGCTCTATGTTTGCCGCCTGTGTGTAATGCCATCTTACCACTAATCGAGTTGGCTTGTATATCTACTGATTCACCAACACCACCTCTGGCTGGTAAAAAAGTTAAATCGCGCTTAATTGAAAGACGTGTTGTCAACTGATCAGCTACTTGAGCCATCGTTGTGCCACCCATTACCGCAATTAAATTTTTACCTTCTGGCAATAAGAGTGCTAACTTAGCAGCTAGACTCTTACCCATTGACTCTAAAACTTTAGGTTGTTCATCGGAATCGCCTGATACAATCAAACAATGTTCAATGCCTAAAATTCGACTCAACTCTTGTTCATCCTGTCGAACACCAACTAAATTATCCATCACTTTTTCAAGGCCATGTAGTACTGATATACCTCTATCCGTTAGCGTCATTCCTGACTTACCAACGACGATAAGTTCTTGCTTACGCAGAAAATCTGTTTCGGTTCTCATAACGCGTTCGCTTAGATTTAAAGTTGCTGCCAACATTCTGCGACCAACAGGCATCATCCATTCAATCTGTCTTAAAACAAAATATCTTTGTTTTAAAACTTTAATCATGTCTGGTGCAATTGCTTCGATCCACTCTAATTCATGATGCATACTGCACCTGCTCTCTTATGGGGCATTATTTGTCCCACAGTGTCGCATTATGACCCATTAATTCTAAAAAAACAAAGCACGATAACATTCTGCATTAATCAAAGTGTCTTCATACCTTTATTACAAGACAAATTATATCAGGTTGTTTCATACTTTGCAAGCACTTCAAACGACTATCTGCCATGTCAGCAATTGACGTTTGATATATGAGATAAGGTCATAATTGTTCCTAATCCTTGTAGCGTTTTCTTGCTGATGACGATGGAATGTTCAGGTTTTCACGATATTTTGCAACTGTTCGTCTCGAAATATCGATGTTTTGTTTCATTAATTGTAAAACTATTTTTTGATCAGAGAAAGGTTTCGTTTTATCTTCAGATTCAATCAAAGTCTGCATAGTTGTCATAATCGTTTTTGAAGATAGCTCTTCAGCATTCTTTTTGTTCTTATTTGCGATTTGTCCAAAGAATGATTTTATTTCATAAACACCAGATTCTGTTTCAATGTACTTATCATTAACGGTTCGACTAATTGTTGATTCGTGAACACCTAAAGCGGCTGCAACTTCCCGTAAAAGTAATGGCTTAATTGGTTTGGTTTTATCAGTGAAGAAGTCAGCCTGATATTTCAAAATATATTGTCCTACTTTTAAAATGGTATCGCCTCGTTGTTTCAAGCCATGAACTAGCCATTCATATTCCCGTTTCTTTTCAGTTAAATATTTGATTACTTCAGGATCTTGGTCTTTTGACATATCATCAAAATATTTTTGTTGAAAAACAACTTCAGGCTGTGCACCGCGAACTTTGAATAATGTTAATTCATTATTACTTTTTTTCAAAACTAAATCTGGATAGATTTTACCAATTCTAGTTGTCCCAAATCCTGCACCTGGATTAGGTGATAATGTGCGAACAAAATCTGATATTTCTTGAATTTCTGAAAGATTAACACGATATTTTTTTGCTATGTCCGACCATTTACGATCGACAAAGTTATCAAAATCATCTTTTATGACTGTATATGCCAATTCAGGCGCTAAATCGTCAGAATCAATCTGTAACATTAAACTTTCTTGTAAATTACGTGCACCAACACCGGGCGGATCTAAGCGTTGAATCAAGGTTAACGCATCTAATAACATAATGGGTGGTATTCCTGATTCTTCTGCTAAATCATCCAAATTAGCATTAAAATAGCCCGTCTGTTCAATATAATCTACTAAGTAAAGAACAACCTTTCTAAGCGGTGTTTGACGCATCGTTAGATAAATTTGTTCCAATAAATAATCCAATAAAGATTGTGATTCATCATCACTGACTGAATTCATATAATCAGTATCACCATTTGTTGTTAGATTAACTTTATAACGAGACTCCCCTGCTTGGATTCTCTGATTGTCGTCAACAGCTTCAATCAAAGGGTTTTCCATCATTTTTTCAGTGACAAATTCTTGTAAATCTTCTATATTATATTGCAACATTTTAATTGATTGTTGGAGCTCTGGTGTCATTGCCAGTTTTTGAATTTGCGTTTGTTGTTGCTTAAATTTCTGTTCAATAGCCATTATTTCTCAACCTCCGCTTTCGTTACTTGTTTTTTTTACGTAATTCAGCTAAACTATTAACTATACTGCGCCGTTGGTGTAATGGATAGCACGTAAGATTCCGGTTCTTGAGCTGAGGGTTCGACTCCCTCATGGCGCATCGTTAAAATTAAAATATTTTCTTTTGAAAAACCTTATATGTTGATATAAGGTTTTTTGTTTTCGCTTACATTAATTATATATCATGTTTCTTAAGATAGCCATGGCGTTCTTACCACACTACAAAATATAATAAGCAACATAGTAGAAAAAAATTAGTTCAATCAATAATAAATTAAAATCGTTAATATAGTTGGATTGTAATCGTTACCATTACGTTTCATAAAAAATAAATCCTACCTCAATTAAGAGATAGGATTTTCTGTTTAGCTCTTTTTACCGTAATCACCCATTTTAATACGAAGTCATTTTTGGGAATTTAATCATAAAGAAGATAGAAATAATTGACCCAATGTAACAAGCCCAAACTAACGGGTCTGTATAAACCAAATTTGATAGAGTTACATTTAAAATCACATTAAAAATTGATAGTATTATAATACCACGATATTTACATAATTTATTCTGTAATAAAATCATAATTATCTCAATGTTCCCTACTAATAACATGAATACATCTTCACTATAGAATTTACCTGAAAGAGCATGAACAATCATTATAATTGCAAGAATCATTAATATTATATTTAAACTGATTGCTATTATTTTTGAATTGATTACTTTTCTAATCATTTAGTTTCTCCTGATTTATAGTATTTACATATAAAGAACAGTGAAATCAAAATAGCTACCAGGAAGGATTCTAATGTAGGAAGATAACAATCATTATTAATCTCAATGATCAACATAATTGCGTTTAATACAATATTAAACATTGAAAGGATTACTATTATTATTTTATCGAAATAATTAAATTGGACAATCAGCATAAAAAATTGTAAAAGAACGATTATACTTGATACTGAAAGGAATAGATCTATATGTTGACTTCCCATTCCGCCTAATGAAAATGCAGTATCAAGAAATAAACTAAAAGTTTCTATAATAAATATAATATTAAAAAATGAATGTAATACTTTGGAATTTTTTAAAAGTTTCAACATTTTTAGCTCCTTAATATGATGTTATTTTATGAATATAAATAGGGTTAAATGAACCCGCAGCATAATATGGCTATTCCTTTATTTTATATACCTCAACATATTTACCTTTTCCCGAATGTTGATGAAAAATTTGATTTTCCTACTCTAAAAGAAATTTCTAAAACTTAAATAAATTACTATAATAACATCTAGAAATACCCAATACATTAATAATAAGTATTTAAATTTAGGTACTAAGTACTTATTATGCCTTTTAATCATTACATCTAATAAATACGTAATAGTATATATAATACCCATTCCAAATAATAATAAAACACCTAAAACAAGTAACCCATCACCATTATTTAAGCCAATACCATTTCTATGGATATATCCATCTATGATAAATATAAAGGGTATTATTTGTATCCCGATAGTCGCTAATATTTCTATATATATTTTTCCCATACTATCCCCTTTTAATATTTTGTGAATATACTGTGGGATAAAACTACCCTTAAATGCTATTACTTTAATCTATTTTTTCATTAACAACATTTTTATGCTATCATAATTTCAACATTACTTCAAAGTGATTTAACCATAACGTTAATCTAATTTAATATTTAAGCAAAAACCCAACCTCTTAAATTAAGGGCTCTGTAATATATTTATCAACAACAGTTGTAATAGAACCTTTAATAAATATCGCAATAAAAAAAGAGTTTTTCCTCGTATTTTTACGAGGAAAAACTCTTTTTAGTTAAACTATTAAATTTTAATTATTTTGCATAATTTCTTTTAAACCAGCCAACTAATCCCATAGCTAGCAACAGAACAAGGCCCATCATTGATAGTCCTGATTCTTTCATTTCACTAGTCTGAGGTAAACTGGTTTGACCTTTTGCTGCATTTTTTAAGACAGGTGTTTTCCCATCCGGTGTTACCTGTGAAGTTGTTGGCGTCGTGGGGGACGTTGTTGTTGGTCTTGTTGTCGGTGTGGTTGGTTTCGTTTTCTCTGGCATTTTACCAACGAATTCGATTCCAACCTCACTAGTATAACTAGCCGCTTCTGCAGTATTACCGAATGCACCTAAACTAAAAGATAACCCCAAAAGACTAATTATTAAAACACTCATTAGTTTTTTTCTCATAACCATACCTCGTCTATTTTGACTACTTATCTTCTTTTTTATCAGTTTGTAATTCTTCTAGAATTTGTCGTTTTGCTTCTGCGACAGCTTCTTCTTTATCTTTTTTGTTACGACGACGAACTAAGAACCAGATGAGCAACAATAGAAGTAATAGCAAGAAGATTCCTGCAAGGATATACCACATTGTGTAATCTTTTTCTAAGTCAACCGCTTTTTCGTTCAATTTATCTGCCGTTGCGCCATCAATTGTGAAATATTCTGTCCATTTCCACTTATGTACCCCAGAAGTCGCCGTCATTTCTAAACGGTACTTACCAGGCTTAAAGGGTTGGTTATCCCAGAAAATGCCATAATTAAAGTTTGTATTTGGAGCCATTGTCATATTCGAAGTGGTTGAAGCATGTAGTGCTTTATCACCATTTCTTGAATAGACTTTTCCATCAACTTTCAGGTTACGGATTGGTGTTGTTGTTGGATCTTGTAAGTTTACCTTCAATGTATTACGGAAATTAACTGATCCGGGCTCAATCTTAAGTAATTTCATATCAGGCTTAACAACATCGTCAGTTTCAGTTAACGTTGTCCCAATAACAAAGGCATAACGGTTTTTAATTTGAACGTTACTCTTTGATTTTTTTTCACTATCTTTGTTAATTTTTTCATAGAAGTACAAGCCACCGTCAATTTCGCCATTGAATTTCTTAGCGGGCATTGTGATATGGAATGTATGCTCAATGCTTTTCTTAGCCGGTACTGTCACTTCTTTATCTGACTTAATGATTGAAGATAGAGGGTTTACCATTGTTTTATCAAGTTTTGGTTTCACGTGACTGTATTCAACCACTCCGTTATCATTTGTAATCGCTGTATTTGCTTCAGCCATTACAGTAACATCTTTGTTAGTCGAATTTTTTAATGTGACAGTAATGTCTTGCTTTTGGTTCGGTTTCATTTTTAAATTAAAATACGTTTGGCGCTTATCAATTTGGTTGTTTGGAATATTTGCAGTAACAGCAAAGTTCATTTCAGCAGCATTCGCTTTTTGAACTTGTCCACTAAATATAACTAATCCTGCCACAAACGCCATAATGATTCCAAAAAATTTTTTATTCAATGTAAAAATCCTCTTTCTTCTCAAATTAACTTTATGGAGCCGCCGTCAATGTCCAGTTTAATGTCGACGTATATGTTTCACCAGCTACTTTTTCAGCCGGGCCAGGCACATCCAATCTCGCTGATTTATTACCTGTTGTTGCATCACCCATTGCTATTGTCCAGGTCCCTGTGGGATTAGTATTGGCAGTTGGATCTACTACTTGATATGATGCACCGTCACCTTTTAATAATATACTATCGGTAAATAAACCGGCATCAGGATCTCCGTTATCTGTTTTCGATGCTACATTTTTTATTGTAAGCACAGTACCCTTAAGTTCATTAGCACCACTTTTAAATGATGTGTTACTAACCGTCAACGACCAGTTTCCTGTCGTATTATTTGTAACCTGAACGTAATTAGGTACATCCCTATAATCTGCATCCGTGAGCTTATCTATAACCCACTCACCTGTAGCTTCATCACGATGTCCTGTTAAATCAGCTACTTTATCAAAAGCAGCATAATAAGATTTTTTATTTCCTGAAATTTTCTGAGTACCAAAATGTAAATCAGAAATATAATCTATCCTCAGGTCACCAGTAGTTGGCGTAACTGGATTAATTGGTTGTACTGGTTTTGTCGGATCTAATGGATCAACTGGACCAGACTTTGCAAGTAATGTTAAGTTAGCCGCTGTGGTTGCAGTTTTTCCATCAGGCGCTACTGCTGCATCAGCCACTGAATTTCCCATTATTGAAATTGCAAGGAGGGGGACAATGGCTACTACTAGTCGTAAGTTTTTTTTCAAGCTCATTGTTTTAACCTATCCCTTTCTGCATCCTATAATGGTGCGTCGTTTAACGTCCATGTAATTACTGATGTATATTTTTCTTTTAATTTAGTTGATGCACCAGGTACGTCTAAGGTTGCCTTAGTAACAGGTAACGTGTTAGTACCCATACCCATGTCTTTAGCTGCATCTACTACTGCAACACTTTGACTAGATCCGTCTAAAACCATATCCGCTGTTGGTTGGGTAGCATTATAACTTGCCCCATTATTATTAGAAACAGTTCCAGGCGTCAATGTTAACTTAGCCCCAGCTAATTCTTTTGAGCCGGTAAACTGTGTGTTGGCAACTGTTAATTTCCAACCTTCATTTGAACCACGGTTGTCATCAACAACGATAGAATCTGTAATAGTAGCTGCATCATATTTTGCATCTGATCCACTAATTTTTTGATCTCCAAAATCAACACTTGGTGCCTTTGTCAATTTAATTTCTCCAGCTCCAGTAGCAGGATCAGCTACAAAGTTGACATCACCTGATGAAGGTAATGTTACATCAGCAGCATGTACTGCTGGTGCTACTGTTGAAAACAAAGTAACGGTTAAAAGTGCTGCTGTTGCAATTGCTGTTTTCTTCATAATTTATTTCCCCTTTTGTTAACCCAATTTTTATAAGTTTGCGTCTGTTAATGTCCATGTTAAATCTGTTGTATATATTGTTCCAAGATTTTTAGCTGTTTTACCAGGTACTGTTAATGAAACGGCTTTAGCTTTAGCATCTTTACCAAATGAATCAGTCCATGTTCCCATTCCTTGACCGTCTGTAGCAGTAACAACCTTAACATCGCTACCAACTGTAGGAGCAACGACACTATTATTATCTTTATCACCAATTATTGATGGTGTTGTTGTCGCATCCATATTTGTTGAATTAAATGTTTGATCTTTCATACTCAATTGAGCACCAGTTAATTCTTTTGTACCGTCAGTAAATGCGCCTTCTTGCTTAACATTAACTGTCCAACCAGCATTTGATCCACGGTTATCTGTTACTTGTAAGTAGTTAGCTACTTCTTTTGCTGTTCCTTTAGAATCTGTTATTTCAACAGGAGCTGCGTAGTAAGTTGTATCACTACCAGAAACTTTATTTTTTGAACCAAAATCAAAGTTTGAAACATAATCTAATGATAATGGACCATTTGTTCCTGGGTTAATTGGAGGGTCTGTTGGGTCAACTGGATCTGTTGGATCTGTTGGATCAACTGGACCTGTTGGATCTGTATTATCTGTAAAACCAACGCTACCTTTTGTTGGAAGTGATCCTACTGTTGCTGCATTTACAGCTGGTGCTGCAATTAAACCTAATGTTGTTAATACGATTGCGCTTGTTACGATTTTAGTTGTTTTCATTTTAATTTCCCCTTTTTTTAATTCCCTATTTTTTTGTAGCCTATTAGAAAGTGATATGACTTAATTTTATAAACCAGCGTCTGTTAATGTCCATGTTAAATCTGTTGTATATGATGAACCGACCGTTTTAGCTGAATTACCAGGTACTTTCAATGAGACAGCTTTACTTGCTGTATCTTTTGTAGCATCAGCATCGTAGACACCAAATGAATCTGTCCAAGTCCCCATACCTTGATCCTTACCAGCATCTAAGACAGCAACGTCAGCACCAATTGATGTTGTAATTGTAGCTTTAGCTATAGCTGGATCTGTTGTTCCGCCAATATTTTTAGAATTTAAAGTTTGTGTTCCCATACTTAGCTGTGCGCCATCTAAATCAGTCTTACTATCGTTAAATTGTTTTACTTGTTTAACTGACAATTTCCAGCCTTTATTTGATCCACGTTTATCTGTTACTTGTAGGTAGTTAGCTCTTGTAACTTCTTTACCATCTTTATCAGCTAATTTAACAGGTGCAGCGTAGTAAGTTGTATCGTCTCCAGAAACCTTATTTTTTGAACCAAAATCAAAGTTAGAAACGTAATCAATTGATAATGGGCCAGGTGTTCCTGGTTGAGGATTATCTGGGTCTGTTGGATCCGTTGGGCCTACTGGGCCTGTTGGATCCGTTGGATCAACGGGTGTTGTTGGATCTGTATTTTCCATAAATCCAACCTTACCTGTTGATGTATAATCTGCAGCATGTACTGCAGGTGCTGCAGCTAAACCTAATGTTGATAAAATAATTGCGCTTGTAACGATTTTAGTTGTTTTCATAATTTATTTCCCCTTTTAATTAATAACCATTTTTATTTTTTATTGACTAATTTAGATTTTATAAGTTAGCGTCTGTAAGTGTCCATGTAATATCTGATGTGTATTTTTCTGCAACTTTTTTACTATCACCAGGGATAGCTAATTTAACAGAAGCTTTGGCTTTAGCAGCATCTGTTGTTGCGTTACCAAAGGATTCAGACCATGTACCAGAACCTGCGCCATCTTTTGCTTGCATAACAACTTTGTCCCCTGATGTAGCTGAAATGTCAACGCTATTTGTTAATGTTGGTTTTGGTTTTGATGCGTTATTATCAGCATTAGTTGCTTCAGGATTAGATAACGTAATTGTTGTCCCATCTAATTCTGATTTTGTTGTTTCACTTGTAAATGCTTTTGCTTGTTGAACAGTAAGTTTCCAACCTGCTACTGTTCCACGGTTATCTGAAACTTGTAGGAAGTTTGCAAGATCTTTATCAGCTCCGGATGCATCTTTAACTGTCACTAATTGAGAGTCATATGTTTCGTTGTTACCTGACATCTTTTGAGCACCAAAGTTAAAGTTAGAAACATAATCGATTGATAATGGGCCACCAGTACCTGGATCTGTTGGGTTTGTAGGATCTGTTGGATCAATAGTATGTCCAGGATCTGTTGGATCCGTAATACCAGGATCTGTTGTACCATCATTTTTAGTCAATTCAATTTTACCGTGTGATGTATATGTTTGTGTTTCAGATGCATGAGCAGTTGTCATAATGGCACCTGTCACACCTACGCCTAATAATGTACTTAATAATAATTTACTTGAATTTTTCATCATTTATTTCCCCTTTATATAACCTTTTTTATAAGTTAGCATCTGTCAAAGTCCATGTTAATTCAGACTTATAAGCCCCTGCTACTTTGTTTGATTCAGCTGGAACAAGTAATGACACACTTTGTTTGGCAGCTGTATTATCTTTACCAAAACGGTCTGTCCATGTTCCCATACCTTTGTCGACCTTGGCTGTCATCACAGTAACTGCTTTGCCATCTGGATTGATGGCTGCTTGACTAGCTGTCGGCTGACTCATATTACTACTTCCGTTAGTTGTTCCATTCATTAACGTAATAATCGTTCCATCTAATTTATTTTTACCATTCATAAATGGATTGGTCTGTGCAACAGTTAGTTTCCAGCCTGCGTTTGAACCACGATTATCCGTTACTTGAACATAGTTTGGATATTCCCCAACCTTACCGTTTTTATCAACTAACTGGTCAAGTTGTGCATAATAAACACTGTCTTTACCAGAAATTTGTTGTTGACTAAATTGTAAGTTCGAAACGTAATCAATTGATAATGGTCCATCTGTTCCAGGATTAACTGGTTTAACCGGTTTTAACGGATCAGTTGGATTTGTTGGATCAACTGGCGGTGTACCGTCAGTATTTTTCACGAATTCAATAGTTGCATGCGACTGATAATTCACTGTTTCGCTTGCCAAAGCTTGCGTTACGGTAAAACCAGCCGGTACCATACTACCTAAAAGAACTCCCAAAATTAACTTTCTTTTTATCATCGTATCTACTCCCCTCGTCAGATTTTGATGTTTTTATAATATTAGCAAAATGCTAATGATTAACGTTAATTAAGCAAGGATTAGGATTAAGGCGCATCCGTTAGTGTCCATGTTATTTCCCCTGCATACTTACCTGCTTTAAGTGACATGTTGCTTCCATTAAGTTCAGCAACAACACCTTTATCGGCTGCCCAAGTGACATCTTTAGTTTCTTCTGTCTGACCTGAACCAACCTCTGTACTACCAGTATCTAAATCTTGTGCAGTTCCAGTTGCATCTATATATTTCAAAACACCTTTCAATGTGTTAGATCCATCTGTTAAAGGTTTTGAAACGCTAGCCTTCAATGTCCAAGCTGTTTTGCCTAGATTAGAAATTGATACAGTATTTTCAGCAGTACGTTGAAGATTGAAATTTTCTCCACTGTAAGGCAACATTACCCCATCTTTTGAACCAAAAGTCATTTCATCAGAGGCTGCAGTAATTGCTAAACCACCACCTGCAACTGTGATCTTAATCGTTTTTTCAACACCCTGAGCATTTACAATAACTGCTTCATAGTCACCAGCACTAGAAGTTGGTGTAAGTGTCGTTGATTTAACTGTAACTTTAGAATCAGCACCAGTTGATAGTATCCAACCTTTAGCCGAACTCTCTGTTAATATGAACTCATTTAATTTAGTCTCTGTTAATCCCGAGATAGATTTACTGTCCGTACTAAAATCCTTAGCGTAAACTACAGAATCACCATCAACGACGGTATCACCATCTATTACATTGACAGGAACGGCAACTTTAGCAGTTTCATTAGGTGTCACATCCGTATCCGTCAAAATCATATCTTGTATATAGAAACCAACTTTTGTGTTATCAAGTGGTTTATTTGATGGATTTGTAGGATCAATTTCTAATGTATGTTTATTAGTATTCATAATTGTTAAATCTTTGATTAATTTTGTTTCATCTATTGTAACGGTTCCGCCAACATCAATTTTTTGTGGAATAGCAGTTGCACCCAACTTGAATAAGTTGACAGTTACGGTAACTGGTTTTAATTGTTCGGTACCTCCAGCATCAATCGCAGTTACTATAACTTTATTTGCACCTACTTTTAATTTTGTAGGGTCAATCTTTGCAGAATAATCGACACCATCTTTTGTTGTTTCATAAGTATTCTCTGCTGGCGATGATATTGACCCATCTGGATACTTAATTTGAATGTATCCCTTTGTACTATCTTCATCTGAAACTTTACCTACAATTTTAAATGAATCTGTTTGATCCGCATAAGCATTAATTGTTGATGGTGTTACAGTTGCAACAGGTGGAATACTTGGTGTCGTTTCTTTATAAGTTAAGTAAGAACCTGTCGTTAATGTTTCTCCTGGGGCTAACGTTTTAGGATTAGCTTTTATTACAAAAGCACTATCTCCCTTAAACGGAGTATCTGGCTGACTAATGTCGTTGATAGCTATAATTTTATCAAGCACTGATGTCTCCATTCCAGTTCCTACAGCTCCACCTTTGAAATAACTACTTATATTTGATATATCTAATATACCAGTACCGGTAGCTTTCCCAGCTGAATAATTAGTCCAACCACCCAAGCTAGTATTATTACCGGGATCCTTCAATCTGTAATTCAAGGTATGTTTATCACTTACCATTTTAAATCCATTGTTAGGTCCCAAACTTTTTACAGGGACGTCATCCTTATCAACCAAAGTATCGACCCCCTGAGCTGCACCAATAGCTCGAGTTGCAGTATCATTATTTGTGATACTGAAATAACTATATATACCACCTGCTGCATCATACATTTCTTCAAATGTATAGCTCACCTTATATGTTACATCGTACATTGTAGCTTTGAATCCAGTACCATCATTATTTTTATAAAGATGGTAATCTGTAATTGGTCCAAGTTTTACAGCACTTTCAATTGTATTAGGCGTCGTGTTACTTTCTGCTGCATACCCATATCCACGATCTTTTGGAATAGCATTATTAATGATAATTCCATAAGACTTTCTTGGATTAGGATTTCTTCCACTGGCACCAACCTTCGTAAATGCCCAACTAGATGCATTACCCTGTTCACTGTAAGAATCGTTATTTGTCAGCGCACTTGGTTGGAAATTAAATGCTGCATTACCAAAATATAAAACAGGAGTCGCTGTATCATCTGCTTTTCCCGCGTTGTTTGTTGGAACACCATTTACTAACTTCCCGCCTCCTGTAAGTGACACATACTCATTTTTAGAATTTGATGCCACATCGGTAGTACTCCACTGAGTATTAATGGCCCCTTGTGATGGACCAACATAACCAGCAGCTGGTACTGCTGTCTCACTTTTTTTAGTCGTTGCTACTTTTTTTGTTGGTGCTTTCGTTACTTCTTCTTTAGTTGCTACTTCGCTTGTTATTTCTTCTTTTGTTGCTTTTATCGATGTACTTTTTTCGGTTGTTTTTTCAGAAGATGCTGTTTGAGGTTTAACGGTTTCATCTAGCTCTTTAGCTTGGACAGAAGTTCCTGGGCCCTCATTGTTAACCACGTTAACAATGCTACCTGTCATCACTCCTGCTAAGATAATTCCCGTCATTAACGTTGCTGAGATTCGTTCTTTTTTATTACTGTTATGCCCTTTCATTGTTTAGTCCTCCCCCTATAGTTGCTGCCTATTTATACCTAACATTACTATATTTAACTCATTAGTCTAGCTGATTAGTTGTGACCCCCTAGTCCCTCCTAATAGATTTATTCGTTAACTTAGCTGTAACCTAATCGCAAACTTATTATCTGGTTACTGCGACATAGCCAGTTTACCTATAATCTATTTAAATGTAAACATATTTTTTTAATTAAAAAATATTTATCTAATTTATGAAGTAACCGCTTTATCGATTTTGTTTTAATACAAAAGTAATTCATCAAAAAAAATGATGAATTACTTTTGCCAATTTACAGTTTATTTTGGTTACCCTTCACGAACTGGAACTACCGTTGCAAGACTTATTTCTGTCCCATTTGTTTCAGTTATATAAAGAAGTGTATAGGCTCCTTGTTCTGGAATTTGTACAGAGAAACTAAGATCTGACTGTACGACTGTTCTAGCAATTTCATTACCGCTTGCATCAGCAATAATAATTGTATTTCCAGCTGTTTCTCCAGTACCTGTTAAATATTTATCACTTTGATAATAAGAATCAACAGTTGGTTTAGCAATCGTAACATCTTTATGCTTAACTACCGTAGTTTTCACATCACTCCAACCAACACCTGTATTCTGACGAACACTAACTGTTGTATCTTCATGTTGTTTAGGAATAGTAACTTCGTAAAGTCCATTTTCATCAACGATACCTGTCCCTATAACTTTATCGCCAACTTTAACTTCAATTTTAGCACCTGGAACACCACGACCTGATACCGTTGTATCTGTATCAAAAATTGTTTCAACGGTTGGAATTTCTTTCAAAAGTGCCCAACCCGGGTCTAGGTGATATGTTGGCAACGTGTCAGAAGCATTATATGAACCCAACACGTCCCAATCAATTGGCGCACCATTTTTTACTAAACCACTATTAAATATATAACTTGAGTTATTTTCTGCGTCCGCTACTCTGATACCTGTATCTGTTACCATTTGCCCAATATCAAGAGATAAATGAACTTTGAAGTCGGCAAATGCAATCCAAGAATGAGATGGATTTTTGATTCGTAATGTTTTACCATTATCCTCAACTCGGATATCATTTTTATTATACGTATATTTACTTCCGTTATTAAATTGGAAATTTCCTGTTATATAATTATTGAACGAATCATGGTTAAAAAGTGGAACTAACTCTGAAGGAACTGACAAGACATAGTCTGTCGATTCATTAATTCCTGCCGAAATAATCGACTTTCCTTCATAATCAAAATCTAATGTACCTGTTGTCACTGTATTATTACCTTGTAAGTGTAGACCACTTGCACCCGTTCCAGATACTTTCATTGAGCCTCTTGTAATAACACCTAATTCTTTCGTACCTACTTTAGCTGTCGCCACCTGCTTTTCATGGTTACTAGCATCTACGGAATTATTAGCTACCCCTAAAATCATTACTGAATTCAATAATCCAACCACCGCTACCGTTTTAATCACATTCTTCTTTGTCTGACTCATTTCTACTTTGTTCATTTTATTCATCTCCTCTATTTTGGTTTATAAACAATTATTTGATACAGGCCCTCCATAAAAAAATTAGTTAGAGCATTACTAATACCTCCTTATATTTATATTTATTTTTTTATTAATACCTTAAACACAGCTTATCATGTTAACGCTTTCTTTTGCAAATTTAACCACTAGTATATTTTTAATTTTAACTAAATTGGACTTAGATAATAAGCAAAAAAAATAAGCTATCTTCATATAAATACGAAGGTAGCCTACTTTAATTTTAACTATTCTTTATTTTGATTGCTTTGAATCGTTATATTTAACCCATCCAATTAATCCTGCGGTTGATAAAAGAATAAATCCTATCATTGATAATCCTGATCCTTTTATTTCACCGGTTTGAGGTAATCTGTTTTGATTCGATGCAACATTCTTTGAGACAGGTGTTCTCCCGTCTGGATCTGGTGTCACCTGAGAAGTTGTTGGCATTTTACCTACAAATTCAATTCCCATTTCACTTGTATAACTAGCCGCTTCTGCGGTATTACCGAATGCACCTAAACTAAAAGATAACCCCAAAAGACCAATTACTAAAGTACTCGTTATTTTTTTCCCCATAACCATACCTCACCCATTTCGACTACTTATCTTCTTTTTCACCAGTTTGTAATTCTGATAAAATTTGTCGTTTTGCTTCTGCGACAGCTTCTTCTTTATCTTTTTTATTACGACGAACTAAGAACCAAATAATCAATAATACAAGTAGAAGTAAGAAGATTCCTGCAAGAATATACCACATTGTATAATCTTTTTCTAAGTCAACTGCCTTTTCGTTCAATTTATCTGCCGTTGCGCCATCAATTGTGAAGTTTTCAGTCCATTTCCACTTATTCACACCAGAAGTTGCCGTCATTTCTAGACGGTACTTACCAGGTTTAAAGGGTTGGTTGTCCCAAAAAATACCATAATTAAAATTCGTATTGGGAGCCATTGTCATATTCGAAGTGGTTGAAGCATGTAAGGCTTCATCCCCATTTCTTGAATAGACTTTTCCGGCTACCTTTAAATTACGAATAGGTGTTGTTGTTGGGTTTTGTAAATTTACCTTCAATGTATTACGGAAATTAACTGAACCTGGTTCAATTTTAAGTAATTTCATATCAGGTTTAACAACATCATCTGTTTCAGTTAACGTTGTCCCAATCACAAATGCATAACGGTTTTTAATTTGAACGTTACTCTTTGATTTTTTTTCACTATCTTTGTCGATCTTTTCATAGAAGTATAATCCACCATCGATTTCGCCATTAAATTTCTTAGCGGGCATTGTGATATGGAACGTATGCACAACACTTTTCTTGGCTGGAATTGTCACTTCTTTATCCGACTTAACAATTGAAGATAGAGGATTTACCATTGTTTTATCAAGTTTTGGTTTCACATGACTATATTCAACCACACCGTTATCGTTGGTTACAGCTGTATTTGCCTCAGCCATTACGACAACTGCTTTATTAGTCGAATTTTTCAATGTGACAGTAACATCTTGTTTCTGATTAGGCTTCATTTTTAAATTAAAATAGGTTTGGCGCTTATCAACTTGATTACTTGGAAGATTTGCAGTAACGGCAAAGTTCATTTCAGCAGCGTTCGCTTTTTGAACTTGTCCACTAAATAAAACCAATCCTGCCACAAACGCCATTATGATTCCAAAAAATTTTTTATTCAATGTAAAAATCCTCTTTCTTTTCAAATTAGCTTTATGGAGCCGCTATCAATGTCCATTTCAACGTTGATGTATAAGCTTCTTTTGTTTTCACAGTGGTACCAGGAACAAATAACGACACTGCATCGTTTCCTGTAGAGTTAGTTCCCGCTTTATCAGTACCCATAGCAAGTGTCCAAGTACCGAACGGATTATCACTATTACCATCTGTCGTACTAACAACCGAAACAGGAGTACCACCAGTTCCTGTAAGTTTAACGTTACCTGGTAAGTCCCCGCTTAGCCCTAAACCTGGATTTTCACTATGTGCTTCGATATTCTTAATATTTAGTACAGCACCTTTAAGCACGTTCCCGCTAGGACTTTTAAAAACAGTGTTACTAACACCTAATGACCAATTACCCGTTGTATTATTTGTGACCTGGGCGTAATTAGGTACATTATAATAATCTTTATCTGTTAGGTTTTGTGTGTCCCACACTCCACTTGAGTCACGACGGTTAGTCATGTCAGCTACTTTATCAAAAGTTGCATAGTAGGTTTTATTACTCCCCGAGATATCCTGTGCCCCAAAATGAAAACTAGAAATATAATCTATTCTTAAGTCTCCAGTTGTTGGCGTAACTTGATTGAGTGGGTGCACTGGTTTTGATGGATCTAACGGATCAACAGGACCAGACTTTTCAAGTAATGTTAAGTTAGCTGATGATATCGCAGTTTTTCCATCAGTTGCAACTGCTGCATCGGCTACTGAATTTACCATCATCGAAAATGCAAGGAGGGGGACAATGGCTACTGCTAGTCGTATATTTTTTTTCAAGCTCATTGTTTTAACCTATCCCTTTCTGCATTTTATAATGCTGCGTCTTTTAATGTCCATGTAATTGTTGATGTATATTTTTCATTTAATTTACTTGTTGCACCAGGTACTTCTAAAGTTGCTTTAGTAACAGGTAATGTGTTAGGCCCCATACCTTTATCTTTAGCTGCATCTACTGCTGGAACAGCTTTAGATGAACCATCTAAAAGCATAGTTGCTGCAGGATTAGCCACAAACTTTGCCCCATTACCATTAATAATTGAACCATTTGTTAAGGTTAACTTAGCACCATCAAGTGCCGTACCCGTTGCCGTGGCAAATTGTGTATTTGCAACTGTTAAATTCCAACCGACATTTGAGCCACGGTTATCATCAACTTGGATATTAGCATCCTCTGGTTTAGCGCCAAAAGACGTTTGTTCATAAGTTTTTGTTGATCCACTAATTTCTTGATCCCCAAAATCAACACTCGGTGCACTGATTAGCTTAAGTTCGCCTGCCCCAGTAGCTGGATTAGCTACGAAGTTAACATCACCTGTTGTGCCTTTTGTAATATCGGCAGCATGTGCTGCAGGTGCTAATGTTGAAAATAACGTAACTGCTAAAAGTGCTGATGTTGCAATTGCTGCTTTTTTCATAATTAATTTCCCCTTTGGTTTAACTTACTTCTAATCTTTTTATAGACCTGCGTCTGTTAATGTCCATGTTAAGTTAGTTTTGTAACTTGTTCCAATTGATTTAGCTGTTTTACCAGGTACTTCTAATGAGATTGCTTTCATTGAAGCATCTGTATCTGTTCCATCGACATATGTGCCAAATGAATCAGTCCAAGTACCCATACCTTGACCCTTAGCAGCACTTACAACTTCAACATCTTTTCCAACAGTTGGTGTAATAACACCACTATTTAAAGCAGTTGGGATTGTTGTCGTGTCACCAATATTTGAAGAATTAAATGTTTGACCGGTCATTTTTAATTGCGCACCAGCCAACTCAGAAGTCCCATCATTAAATTGGGCATCTTGATTTACTGAAAGTTTCCAACCACCATTTGTACCACGGTTATCAGTTACTTGTAAGTAATTAGCACGTTTAACCTTATCACCTTTACTATCTGTAGCTGAAATTGGTTGTGCATAGTAAGTTTCTGTAGAACCAGAAATCTTATGATCAGCACCAAAATCAAGATTAGAGATGTAATCAATCGATAAAGGTCCATCTGTACCAGGTTTGATTGGATCTGGATCTGGATCTGGTGTAATTGGATTTGTTGGATCGATTGGATCTGTGGGATTTGTTGGGCTTGTGCTTCCTGCGACAAAACCTACTTTACCTGTTTCATTATATGTTTGTGTATTATTTGCGGCATGTACAGCTGGTGCTGCAGTCAAACCTAATGTTGTTAACGCAATTGCACTTGCAACGATTTTTGTTGTTTTCATTTTAATTTCCCCTTTTATTGATTCCCTCTATTTTTTAATAACCTAGTTGATACAGGTTTACATCCCTGCGTCAGTAATTGTCCATGTTAAATCAGTGGTATATGGTTTAGCTTCTTTAGCTGAATTACCAGGTACGGCTAATGAAACAGCCTTCATTGCTGTATCCTTTGTAGCATCTGCATCATATACACCAAATGAATCTGTCCAAGTACCCATACCTTGACCCTTAGCTGCATTCAAGACTTCAACAGCGCTACCAGGTGTTGCTGTAATTGTAGCATCGGCTATAGCTGGGGTTGTTGCATTAGTTACACTATCCATATTTTTAGAATTTAATTTTTGTGATCCCATTTTTAATACTGCACCATCTAAATCTGCTGAGCCATCATTAAATTGTTTTTCTTGTTTAACTGAAAGTTTCCAACCAGCATTAGTACCACGTTTATCCGTTACTTGTAAGTAAGTAGCATATTTAGCACCACTAACTGCTTTGACAGGTGCAGCGTAGTAAGTTGTATCGTCCCCAGAAATTTTGTTTTCACCAAAATCAAAGTTAGAAACGTAATCAATTGATAATGGTCCATCAGTACCAGGACTAACAGGAGGAACAGTTGGTTCTAATGGATCAACGGGTTTATCTGGATCAACTGGGTTAACGGGTGGTGTTTTATCATCATTTTCTGTAAAACCAATCTTACCTAATGATGTGTAATTTTCTGTATGGTCTGCGGCATGTACAGCTGGTGCTGCAGTTAAACCTAATGTTGATAAAATAATTGCGCTTGTTACGATTTTAGTTGTTTTCATTTTAATTTCCCCTTTTAATTAATAACCTTTTTTTATTGATAGAATTAATTCTTATAAGTTAGCGTCTGTAAGTGTCCATGTTAAATCTGATGTGTATTTTTCTGCGACTTTTTTGCTATCACCAGGGATAGCTAATTTAACAGAAGCTTTAGCTTTATCAGCGTCTTTAGTTGCATTACCGAATGCTTCAACCCAAGTACCAGAACCTTCGCCATCTTTAGCTTGCATAACAACTTTATCACCTGATGCAGAAGAAATTGCAAGGTTATCTGTTAAAATTGATGGTGCTGGTTTTGTACCATTTTTATCAGCATTATTTGCTTCAGGGTTAGATAACGTAATTGTTGTGCCATCTAATACTGATTTTGTTGTTTCACTTGTAAATGCTTTTGATTGTTGAACTGAAAGTTTCCAGCCAGATACTGTACCACGGTTATCTGAAACTTGTAAGAAGTTTGCAAGGTCTTTTTTAGTTCCAGCTGTTGGGTTATCTGTTGTTGCTGCAACTAATTCCGAGTTATATGTTGTATCATTACCTGTTACTTTTTGTGTACCAAAGTTAAAGTTAGAAACGTAGTCAATTGCTAATGGGCCACCAGTACCTGGGTTCACTGGGTCTGTTGGATCGATAGTATGTCCTGGATCTGTTGGATCAGTAATACCAGGGTCTGTTGTTCCGTCATTTTTAGTCAATTCAACGTTACCATGTGATACATAATCTTTTGTTTCTGATGCGTTAGCTGTTGTAACAGCTGTTCCTGTAATACCTAATCCAAGTAATGCAGCGAATAATAATTTATTTGTTTTTTTCATAATATATATTTCCCCTAATCTCTTTTTTTATAGTTTAGCATCTGTCAAAGTCCATGTTAGTTCAGACTTATAAGCCCCTGCTACTTTTTTCGACTCAGCTGGAACAAACAATGAAATACTTTGTTGAGCAGCTGTATTATCTTTACCAAAACGATCCGTCCAGGTCCCCATACCATTGTCCAACTTAGCTGTCATCACAGTAACTGCCTTACCATCTGGCTTAATTGCTGCTTGACTATCCGTCGGTCTATGCAGGTTACTACCATTAACAACACCATTCATCAACGTGATAACCGTTCCATCTAATTTATTTTTACCATTCATAAATGGATTGGTCTGTGCAACGGTTAATTTCCACCCTGCATTTGACCCACGGTTATCCGTTATCTGAACATAGTTTGGATAATCTCCGACTTTACCGTTCTTATCAGCTAACTGGTCAAGTTGTGCATAATAAACACTATCTTTACCAGAAATTTTTTGTTGACTGAATTGTAAGTTCGAAACGTAATCAATCGATAACGGACCTGGCGTCCCCGGATTAACAGGTCTAACTGGTTTTACCGGATCCGTCGGATTAATTGGATTAACAGGTCGTGTTTCATCAGTACTTCCAACTAACTCAATAGTCGCATGCGATTGATAGCCCACTGTATCGCTTGCTGAAACTTGCGTTACGGCGAAACCAACAGGTACCATGCTTCCTAAAAGAATCCCCATAATTGTACTTCTTTTTAGCATCGTATTTTCTCCCCTCGTAAGATTTTGGTAGTTTTTAATATTAGCAATATGCTAACGATTAACATTAATTAAACAAGGTTTATGAATGTGGCGTATCCGCTAATGTCCATGTTATTTCCCCTGTATAGTCCCCTGCTTTAAGCAAAGGGTTATTTCCATTAAGTTGAACGATAATTCCTTTGTCGTTTGCCCAACTTACTTCTTGAGTTACCTCAGATTGCCCTGAACCAACTTCTGCACTGTTTGATTCTATATCTTGCGATTGACCAGATGCATCTATATATGTCAATACACCATTTAACTTAACGTTAGCATCGTTATGCTCCGTTAACGGTGTTGTAAGTTGAGCTGTTAAGGTCCAAGCTTGTTTACCCGCGTTAGAAACTTGTACGCTATTAACATGAGGATCAGGGTCACTACGTTGAACTTTAAAGTCTTCTCCGCTGTAAGGTAACGTAACACCTAAAAAAGAACCGTAATTAGTTGCCCCAGGTCCTTCTGTAATTTTCAATCCACCTGTAACTTCAATGTTAATGGTCTTTTTTAAACCATCCGAATTTTTGATAACTGCCTGATAAATACCATCAGTTGAAGTTTGTTTAAGTGTCGTTGAATCAACGCTTACTTTAGATTCAGCACCAGTTGCTAACAACCATCCTTTAGCTTCACTAGTCTTTAGAATTAATGCAGTCAACTCATCAGTTGTTAATTTTTGAATATCTGCCTGCTTTACGCCAAATCCTTTTGCATAAAGGGCAGAGACTTTATCAGTTGCAGTGTCATCATCAGTTACAGTAACTGGTACAGCTACTTTTGCGATTTCATTTGGTTTAACTGCAATATCTGTTAAAAGCATATCTTGGATGTAAAATCCTACTGTTTTATTATCAAGTGGTTTACCTGATGGATTTGTCCCATCAACAGTTAGTGTATGTGCATTAACTGTTGGTTGATTAATAATTGTCAAATCTTTAATCAAATCCGTCTCGCCTGTCTTAACCGTATCGCCAACTTTGATTGTTTGTGGGATAGCAATTGCGCCTAATTTGAATACGTTAACAGTTATAGTAACTGGTTTTTCTTGACGGTTATTACCTGGATCAACTGCCGTAACTAATAGTTCATTTTTACCTGGACCTAGTTTAGACATATTAACTGGTACAGAATACGGTGTAGGATTCTTCACATCCACTGTAATAGTATCGTAAGGATTCTTTTCTGACGTTCCATCTGGATACCCGATTTCAATATTTCCTTTTGTATCATCTGAATCAGTAACATCTCCTGTAATCTCAACACCTTTTTGATCAGCGTAACCGTTAATTATTGTATTTTTAACTGTCGCAACGGGAGGAGTACTAGGTGTTGTCTCTTTATAAGTAAGGTAAGACCCATTAACAAGTGTTGCACCTGGAGCTAAATCAACTTGATTAGCTTTCATAATGTACGCACTATCATCACCAATTGTTTTACTTGGATTACTAATATTTTCAATTCCAATATTAGTGTTTGCTGCTGAACCTTCCATACCTGTCCCGGCTACCCCCCCTTTAAAGTAGTTATTAAAATTAGCGGGGTTTAGAATCTTATCTTGAGAACCGCCCGTATAATTTGTCCAACCACCCAAAGTAGCATTAGACTCTGGATCTTTCAATCTCACATCCAAAACATGCTTCTGACTAGTACTATCCCCAATCATTTTAAAGCCATCATTAGGTCCAATACTCTGTAAAGGAACTTTATCAGAATCTACAAAAGTATCATTTGTTTCCAAGGCACCTATTTTTTGTGAATCTGAATTATTATTTGTAATACTAAAGTAACGGTAAATACCACCAGTCCTACCATATACTGATTCAAAAGTATAACTAACTTTGTACTTACTATCATACATAGTTGCTTTAAATCCCGTGTTCATACTATTTTTATAAAGATGATAATCAGTAATTGACCCATCTAAAAGTCCACCCTCGATACCAGAAATACCGTTGTCTAGGTAAGCTTCATTCACATTATAACCACGAGCTATTTTGTCGCCCATAATCAGCCCGTGTATAATCGATGGACGCGGATTTTTTCCGGTAGTATACGTATATGACCAAGATGGTAAATTAGGTGAACTATTATTGCTTGCTCTATCTGCGTCATTATTATTCGTCAGTTCACTAGGCTGAAAAGGTTCAATACTATTTCCAAAGTACATAACTGGTTCATTAGGCTTATCAGATCTCCCCGATTGTGAAACAAACGTCTTTGCTACATCAGCTGCGTAATCTTTTGTTTCCCATTTAACAGTAGGTAGAATTTCATCTTTTGGTCCAACATATCCAGCTGCTCGAGTGGTAGCTCGAGTACTTCGTTTAGTTTTTTCTGATGATTTAGCTTTTATTTTTAATTCACTTTTTTTAGTTGTTGATTTAGTTTCTACAGATTCACTTGATAGCGCCTTTTTTTCTGATTCACTTGATTCTTTAATCGTTAACTTACTTGATGTTTCATCTGATGATTCGCTTGACATACTGCTCTCATCGGTTTTAGCAAACACACTAGGTTCTCTATGGCTAGCTCCCCCAGCTAACAATCCTGCAAAAACAGCACTTGTCATAATTGTTGCCGAAACCCATTCTTTTTTTCTGTTTTTATACTCTCTCATTTTTTAGCCCTCCCCAATCCTTGCTTTTAACTTATTAATTATTTTATCAATTTAGTCTATTTGATTTCACTAACATATTGCCAATTCACTACTATCCCCTATTTATCTAGCTATTTCTATTAACTTTTATCAAATATACCTTTTAGCAAAGTTAAAAATTCAACATGTACATGCTTTGTCTTTGATTAACATGTACATATTATATCTTCAATGGTGTACGATGTTAAATCAAATTTTTTATTTTTTTAAAAATATTTGAAAATTAAACAAATAATAATTATTCATAAGTTTTATCTCATCATAAAACGAAAATTATTAAGCCACTAAAATACGAATAAAATTTAGTTATCATTAATTTTTATTAAAAAAATCCATATCAATACTTAGCAGTATTGATATGGATTTACTATTATTTGGGATTGTTATTTAGTTCATAATTAAACTGCTAAAAATATTCAAATCATTTAAGATTAAATTAGAAACTATAACATTAAGGTGTATTCTCTAGTGTCCATGTTATTTCCCCTGTATAGGCTCCAGCTTTAAGTGATGTATTACCTCCGTTAAGTTGAGCGACAATTCCTTTATCCTTATCCCAACGGACTTCTTGAGTTGCCTCAGACTGTCCTGAACCAACTTCTGCACTACTTGATTCTATATCTTGTACACCATTAGCTGAATTTACATACTCCAAAACACCAGTTAACTTATCATTAGCACTATCTGTCAAACCTTTTGTAAGTCGAGCAGTTAATGTCCAAGCTTGTTTACCTGCATTAGAAATATTCACACTGCTATTGGTACTAGAATCACTACGTTGGAGATCAAAATTTTCTCCACTGTAAGGTAATATCACGCCACTGGAAGAACCATAGTCAGTTGCAGTAGGTGCTGATGTAATTTTTAATCCACCTGAGACAGTAATCACAATTTCTTTTGTTTGACCATCAGAATTTTGGATAACTGCTTTATAAAAACCATCACCTGAAGTTGGTTTAAGTTCTGTTGACTTAACACTAACTTTAGATTCGGCACCCGTCGCTATCAGCCAGCCTCTAGCTTTACTATTATTCAAGATTAATGTATCTAAATCACCAGTTGATAAGTTTTGAATATCCGCTGTTTTTAATTCAAATCCCTTGGCATAAAGAGCAGAAGTTTTGTCAAATGCAGTATCACTATCAGTTACGGTAACGGGTACAGCTACTTTTGCGATTTCATTTGGTTTAACTGCAGTATCTGTTAAAAGCATATCTTGAATGTAAAATCCTGCTGTTTTATTATCAAGTGGCTTACCTGATGGATTTGTTGTATCCATTTTTAAGGTATGTGCATTAACTGTTGGTTGATTAATAATTGTTAAATTCTTAATTAAGTCCGTTTCGCCTGTCTTAACCGTATCGCCAACTTTGATTGTTTGTGGGATAGCAGTTGCACCTAATTTATAAAGATTGACTGTTACCGTAACAGGTTTTAACTGTTCTACTTCACTATCGTCAACAGCTGTCACTATTATCTTATTTGAACCTAATTTTAATTTAGAAGTGTCAATGTTTGCACTATAATCAGCACTAGTATCTACCTTACCTGTGTCGTACACATTCTCTGTTGTTCCTGACGTTGACCCATCTGGATAGGTAATTTGAATATAACCTTTACTGCCATCCTTATCTAAAACCGTTCCTAAAACTTTAGGCCTATTAGTTTGACTTGCATAAGCATTAATCGTTTGTTCTTTTACACTTGCAACAGGTGCAACAGCTTCCTTATAAGTTTGATAAGAACCCGTTACGAGTGTTCCTCCTGGTTCCAAAGTTTTCGGATTAGCTTTTATTATGAACCCACTATCGCCTTTAAATGGGTTATCTGGATTCTTAATATTTGAAACGGCAATAATTTTATTATGTGGTGATTTTTCCATTCCAGTTCCAAGTGCACCACCATTGAAATAATTATTTAAATAACCAGTATTCATAACATTTGGTTCATCTCCGCCTGTGTAATTCGTCCATCCACCTAATTTGGTATTATTTCTTGGATCATTTAATTTGAAATTTAAACTATGTGCTGACCCAACCATTTTGAATCCTTCATCCGGGCCTAAGCTTTCAATGGTAACAGCATCCTCATCAACGAATGTATCGACGCCCTCAATAGCTCCAACTGCACGAGCCGTTGTGTCATTGTTAGTAATACTAAAATAGCTATAAACACCGCCACTAGCATCATAAACTTCCTCAAATGTATAACTTAATTTATACTTTGTATCATACATAATTGCCTTAAATCCAGTACCTGTTTTATTTTTAAAAAGTTGATATCCAGTGATATCCTTACCTTTAACTGCAGATTCAATTGTATAAGGAATTGATGAAAAGGATGATACCAACCCGTATCCACGATTACCTGGGACACTATTATTAATAATAATTCCATAAGATTTCCTTGGAACAGGATTTATTCCAGTATCAAACATGTAGGCCCAACCAGACTTATTAAGACCACTGACGGGATCATTATTTAATAACTCATTCATTTGAAAAGGAAAATAATTATTTCCAAAATATAATACAGGTTCGCCAGGTTTATTCTGTGAACCCGACTGTGAAACAAATGCCGTTGCTGACTCCGCTGAATAATCTTTTGTTGTATCCCAGTAATCATCAGGAAATACATCATTTGCTGGTCCAACATACCCAGCTGCTCTAGTACTTAGTTTAGCTTTTGCTGACGGTTTAGCTTTTGTTTTTGATTCACTTTTTTTTATTGTGATTGATTTAGTTTTTAGAGAATCACTTGATATCGCCTTTTTTCCTGATTCACTTGTGGCGTTATCTGATGACTCACTTGACATACTGCTCTCATCAGTTTGAGCAAATACACTAGGTTCCCTGTGACTGGCCCCCCCAGCAAATAATCCTGCAAAAACAGCACTTGTTATAAGTGTTGCTGAAATCCATTCTTTTGTTCTACTGTTATGTTTCCTCATCTTTTATCCCTCTCTAATGCTTAATTATCTTATTTATTTGGTCTTACTATCATATCGTTAAGTCATTGTCATCCCCTATTTTTCTAACAATTCCCATTAACTTTTAGTAAAGTGAAGATACAATATGTACATACTACATCTACAATTATTATGTACATATTGTATCTTCAATGGTGCACAATGTTAAATCACATTTTTTACCTTTTTAAAAATATTTGAAAATAAAAAAGTTATTAATTAAAAGATAATATCCCTTAATTAATAACTTTTTCATTTAAATTATTTAATTTTTTGTTGATACTTTCTTTTTAATCTTCGATTAATCCATAATATAACAAAAACATTAACGATTATCAGTACGAACAAGAGTAATATCCAATAGATCCAGTAATTTGTTTGATCGATTGTAACATCCTTCTCATTCAATATTCTTGCTTTTGATCCACTTACCGTAAATTTCTGTTTAAAATGCCATGCCTGATTTTTAGAAGTCATCTCTGCACTAAGTTCGTAGGTACCACTTTTGAGTAATTCACCAGCAGCTAATGGAATTGGAAAGGTAACCGCACTGGTTGGGGCAATTTGCATGTCCTTATTACTTGCTCGATATAATACTTTTGAACTACCTAACCGTCTGACTTGTGTATTTATTTGAACTTTATTTAAAAACATAGCGCTCTGATTTTCAAATCTCGCAGCAATCACATTACGTGCATTAATTTGTGTGATATCAACCGTTTTTAATTTTACTTGTGCGCTAGTTACAGGTTGTTCTCCATGGAATATTACCGCAGTCGTATATAAATAACGATTATCAATAACCGCTCGTTCTGACTTTGTTTGAGACTGAGCATCATTGTCTTCAATCACCGATATACCTCCCGCAACGACACCTGCAAAAGTCGTATTGGGTAACGCAACATCCAAAGTAACTATTTTTTCACTTTTTGCAGGAACAGTTATACGATTCTGACGAGCTCTAACTGCTTTTACCACTGAGAACGGCTGTTGTGCCAATACTTTACTTTGTGATTCCGCGTACTCCACAACCCCATTATAGTTTGTTGTTGCATCCTTAATGAGGACTTCAAACGTTAGTGATTTATCAATAAGATTAGCTACCTTAATTTTCAGCTGTGTTTTAGTTCCTGGTGCTGCTTTTAAATCAAAATAAGTTTTTTTCTTATCTAATTGATAGTCAGATATCATAGGTTGAACAGAAAAGTCAACTTGGCTGGCATTAACCTGCTTAATGTCCACTCCGAATAAAAATAAAATACTGAATAAAAATAAATAGCCGAATCTTTTAATAAATTTTGTGGTTATCATTTCATTATTATTCATTTGATGGCACATCATTTAATGACCATGTAATTTCACTACGATAGACATCTGTCATCTTAGTTGCCTCACGGGGAATATTCAAAGCGATACTATTTCCTTTAGTTGCCTCATTCCCAAAACGGTAAACCCAAGTGCCGTATCCTTCATCACCTTTTGCGGCAACGACTACTTTATTAGCTCCTACAGACAAATCAAAATTTTTCTTATAAAATCCAGGTTTTTTATCCGCAGAAATGGAAACAAGTTCACCATTACTAAAACTAAGATAGGCACCCGTTAACGATTTATGCGTCTCTTCAGATTCAAATTGGCGACTCTGTTTAGCTTCAAGCACCCAACCATTTTCAGTTCCGCTAAAATTTGAAACTTGAACGTAATTGGGTGTGCTTGCCCCTGTTGCCATATCTTGCGCTTTGGCATAACTTTTTTTATCATTCGAATCAATTTTAGTTGTATTGAAACTAAGGGAAGAAGCAAAATCGACTGTTGTTGCTCCAGATTGAAAATCCATAGACAAATCGGATTGCGCACTACCACGATTAGTTTTCGCCGCTTGAATCGTTGCCTCAGATGCAGTCATATAGAGACCTAATAGTGTTACAAAGGCGCTTAATACTATTTTATTCATAAAGATTTCCCTCTCCCTGTCTAAAAAAATTACTCTTCTGTTATTTCTATAATTTGAATACATATATTAATGACATGTTATTTTATATCACCACTTTTGTCAATTTTTTTAAAAATATGATAATTATTGATTCTAGATTTATATGCAAACCGTTGGCAATTCCCCTATAATGGATAGTACATACTCTTTAATGAGGAGGAATCGCGATAAATGGACTTTATATTTAACAAAGATGATATTCGTAAGTTAGAATTATTTTCTTATCTTGAGAATACTTATGACCAATCTGCTTCGCAAACAGACATCCAAAAACATTTTAAATGGTCAAAATATTATACAGCAACAACTATCAAGTCTTTAGAAGAAGATCTTGTCACTGAAGGATTAGACGATTACTATTTATTAAAAGTTAGCAATAACAAAGTAAGTCTACAAAAAAATGGCTTAGATTCCATCGATCACCTATTACTTCTATACGCTAAGCAGTCACCTCAATTTTTGATGCTGAATGCGCTATTTACTAACCCTAATTTTAGTATAGAATCCTTCACCGAATCGTTATTTTTAAGTGAAGCAACTGGTTATCGGACCAAGAAATTTTTAGATGATATGTTACAAAAATTAGGCTTTAAAATCACTAAAAACTTCCAATTAGTAGGTCCTGAAGAAAATATTCGCTTATTTTTTTATAACCTTTATTTAGCTGTCTATAAGAACTACAACTTCCCATTTAATGAAGAAGTTGATCGTAATTCTAGTTTATTTTCTAACCAATTAATTTCTAGCTTAAATCTTGATCTCACACAAATACAATTATTGAAACTAAAGTATTTTTCAGCTGTTCTCATACAAAGTTTAGCTTCTAATCGAAATGATACTAATCGTTTTGCTGATGTTAATTTTGCTAATTCAGACTCAATCATGTCCAATATTCAAGACTGTCTTCAAGAAAATCCAGGTATTAATGGACTTACGGATGAACAGTTATCAATTGAAACAGTATTTGTTCTAAATTTCCTTTATATGGAAGACATTGTTGACGTTACATTTAATAACTCATCTTTCTTTTCACAAATTGAATCACTCAATAATTTTGTTATTAAAGACTTACAAAAGTTCTTTGATATCACATTAAGTGAACAAAGTTATATGACATTATTTGACGAATTATCTCGTATTCATTTTTCTAGTTACCATAGTGCCCAAATTGATTTTAGTTGGCAAGTTGCCGTAGATAATACTATTTTAAAAGAAAATTATAGTTGGTTTTATATCTTCGTTGACCAATTGATAACTAACTTAACAACGAATGTACCGGATATTTTCAAAGAAAAAAACATTAACATGGCCCGTTTAAAATCAGAATATCTTTTCTTATTCATTCGTTATATTGATTTACCAACCGTTTCAAAACCGGTGCATATAACAATTGATTTTTCAAAAGGGAGTAACTACAATGATTTAATTCACAAAAATCTTGATTCAATGCCCTTCTTTAATTTGGAAGTTAACTACAAATTAACAGATCAAACCGATATTTACCTTTCTGACTTCTTGATGGCAGATGTCCCCAGTCGCTACCTAATCTGGAATAGTCCACCATTAGCTTCTGATTGGGAGATATTTGCTAATATGGTTGTGGCTATTCGAACAGATAGTCAGGAGGATATCACTAATGCATAAAAAGTTTAGAACATCCCGCCTAACTAGAATTTCCTTAGCCTCAATCGTAGCTAACTTGTTCATTTTATCCATGTATGTACCCAAACAAATTAAAGCAACACCGCGAAGCGATAGTGAAGATTCTCGTGTAGCTCCTGTGAATCCAATGGATCCCAGAAAAAATGCAGAACCTGTGTCCCCTAAGGTTTCGGCACCTAAAAAACAAAAACCTCGTAAGGTTAAGAAAAAAGTAACAGATAAATCACCAATCGCTTTTGTTTCAACGCAACATTCTGTAACACCTATTAAACCACCTGTAGCCCTTTCAGTATCTTATTCTGGCTACTTGGTTCGTCATTTATCAGGGAACCTACTCTATGGTTCAAAAACAAGGTCATCAGATGCGATTATTTTAAAAGAAACTAAAGAATAAATTTAGTTTATTTTATTTGACCTTTTTTGACCAAGGGTTTAAACTAGCATTACATTAGTTCAAATGCTAATATAAAAAAAGTAAATAATAATAAATTCGGAGGTTTCTAACTATGAATATGGTTCCTACAGTTATCGAACAATCTGCCGGTGGCGAACGTGCCTATGATATCTACTCTCGTCTTTTAAAAGACAGAATCATTATGTTATCTGGTGAAGTTAATGATGATATGGCAAATGCTATTATCGCTCAATTACTTTTCTTAGACGCTCAAGACTCAGAAAAAGATATTTCAATTTACATTAACTCACCCGGTGGTTCTGTTTCAGCCGGTTTAGCTATCTACGATACAATGAACTTCATCAATGCTGATGTTCAAACAATCGTTATGGGTATGGCTGCTTCAATGGCCAGTGTATTGGCAACTGCTGGTACAAAGGGTAAACGTTTTGCATTACCTAACTCAGAAATTATGATTCACCAACCACTTGGTGGCGCTCAAGGTCAAGCAACAGAAATTGAAATTGCTGCTGCACATATCTTGAAAACAAGAACATTGATTAACCAAATTTTAGCTGATGCAACTGGTCAAGATATTAAAGTTATCGATAAAGATACAGATCGTGATAACTTTATGACTGCTGATCAAGCAAAAGAATACGGTTTGATTGATAAAATTATGACTAACAAAAAAGGGCTTAAATAAGCTTTAACGTTTAAGGACACTAACAAGTTAACTTTTGTTAGTGTCCTTTTTTTGAGCGGATAATTATTCAGATGAACCCGTCTTATGCTATACTGACGCTAATAAATGAAGACTGGACTGATAAAAATGGATATTTCAATTATTGATGCTTCAAAAGTAAATCGGGACTTTGGACTTGTGATTGGTAACTCTGACGCGCCAAAAACAATTATTGAGTTTATTAACCTACGTTGCCCCTACTCAAAAGAATGGTTCGAAAAATCTAAAGAGACTTTAGATTCTTATGTTGCAAACGGACGTGTAAAACGTGTCATCAAACTTTTTGATAAAGAAAAAGAATCCTTACAACGTGGTAATGTTGCTCATCATTATCTTCCTTTAGATAATCCGCAAAAATCTTACGATTTAATAACTGAATTATTTAAAACGCAAGATACGTGGAAAGACTTAACACTGGATGAGGTTGCTGCCTATATGGAAAAGACCTTTAGTTTAACTGACGTTTCTGATAAAACTTACATTAACTCAATTATCGCTGAAGCTAACGACGCAAATATTCAATTTGTACCAACCGTTATCGTTGACGACCATATTTTTGATGAATCAATTGATCTAGCTACCTTAAAATCATATTTAGATAAATAAAAAATACGCATATAATTAATAGCTAAGATAAAAGCTATCAGTTATATGCGTATTTTATTTGGTTAACCTTTTAATCCTTTAGATTGTCTGACCATATCTTCAACAACAACATCAAAGATTTCTCCAAGTCCAGCACAATATTCTAATATTTCCCACGGCGCATTCGTATGGAAATGCAGTTTCATTAAATCAGAATCTCCCGCAACAAGTAAACTATCACCTTTGAATTGACGTAAAATCTTATCGTTCAATTGGTCCTCGTCTAATGTACTACCTTCTATTAGTAGTTGCGTATCATATTTAAATGTTATCATGCTATCTCACCTCTTTAAAATTTCGTTTATTTTTCACCAATTCGAACTTTTTCAGCAAATTCGTTAATTTTTCGTAGCCGATGATTAATCCCAGATTTTGAAATTGGACCACCTGGTACTAAATCACCTAATTCTTTCAAACTAACTTCTTGATGAACCAGACGTGTTTCAGCAACTTCTTTTAATTTAGAAGGTAATTGCCCTAAACCAACAGAATGTGCAATAAACTCAATATTAGCAATTTGTTTATTCGCAGCATCCGCCACTTTATTCATATTAGCTGTTTCGCAATTAACCATGCGATTAACTGAATTACGCATATCGCGGACAATCCTAATATCTTCAAACTTCAACATAGCCGTTGTTGCGCCAATTAATGACAAGAAATCAGCAATTTTTTCTGCTTCTTTTAAATAAACGATATAACCACTTCGACGTTCAGTCATTCTAGCGTTGAATCCAAATTTATTAATCATTTCGCAAATTGTTTGATTATGTTCTTCATAGACTGAGTAAATTTCCAAATGATAACGGCTTGTTTCAGGATTATTAACAGAACCACCTGCCAAAAATGCCCCACGTAAATATGAACGCATCATCATATCATCATGGGCCAACAGATCCATTGGTACACCCATTTTAAGTTGCATATCTTCAATGATATCCAGGTCTTTTAAAACAAAATCACTACCTGTTTTTAAACGTACAATATAAATATTATTTTTCTTTAATTTCATTTTACGACGAACTAATAGTTCACTTGTAATGTCATAAAATTCATTTAAAAGTTCATAAATCCGTCTCGCAATTGCGGGATTCTCAGTCTGAACATTTAAAACAAATTGATGATTAATAATACTCAAAGACCCATTCATTCTAATTAACGCCATTAACTCTGCTTTAGCATTATTTTTTCTGACTTTGAGGGTCGTTAATTCTTTTTTCACTTCACTTGCATATGACATTCTTTCACCTTATCTCTGTACTAAATAGTCTTTCTATGTCTTAATTCGCGATTTGGTCGACCAACTAAACGGATTAATTCTTCAACGACTTTATTGCCATCATGGAAGACACCTTGATCTTTTAATTTTAAGAAGTTAGATGAAATCACTCGACAATGTTGTTCCCTTAATCCATTAAAGTCATGTTCAACTTGAATTAAATTCTCATCATATTTTTCTTTATCCATATAACCTTCAGGAACCGGTGCCGTATTCACAAGCACTGTATTCACAAAACATTTACCTAGGTGCCCATTCAAAATACGCACATGATCAGCATCAGTAAAATGTTCTGTTTCACCCTTTTGCGTCATAATATTACAGATATAAACAACTTCTGCTTTTGTTTCAGACAGTGCCTTACCCACATTACCAATAACTAAATTAGGCAAAATACTTGTGAACAAACTCCCAGGTCCAAGGACAATTTGGTCTGCTTCAAGAATAGCTTGAACAACTTCTGGTACAGCTTCTGGCACACTAGTTTCACTTTTTTCACTTGAGGTTACCCAAACACGCTTAATTGATTTTCTAGCGGCAGTTATTTCTGCTTCCCCCGCTAAAAAAGTGCCATCAGAAAATTCTGCATTTAATACTAACGGTTCATCCGCAACGGGATAGACATGTCCATCAACTCTCATCATTTCTGATAATTCTTGGACAGAAGCAAAAACACCATTTTTCATTTCAGTTAGTGCTGCAATAATTAAATTACCAATCGCATGTCCTGCAAAAAATCGATCGGACGTATCAAACCGATACTGGAATATATCTAAATATATTTCTGGTAACTCAGATAATGCGGCAATAACATTACGAATATCACCAGGCGGCACAACATTCACGTAATCTCTGATAATACCTGACGAACCACCATCATCAGCAACCGTTACAATCGCCGTGATATCAGCATTTTTATCTCTTAAACTTTTTAAAATAACGGGTAGCCCTGTTCCGCCACCAATAACGACTATCTTAGGTCTATGTCCACTTCTCGTCATGATCGATTGACCGATTCTTTACTTTTATTAATATCACGGTGTGTAACGTTCACCGGATAGTTAATTTTCAATTCTTCACTCAATCTTTTAGCTAAAGCAACTGAGCGATGTTGTCCACCAGTACAGCCAATCGCAATCGTTAAATTGGTTTTACCTTCAGCTTCGTAGCCAGGTAAAATTGACTCAATTAACGATTCAAATTTGGTATAAAAACCTTCTGTAGCTGGTTGTTTCATCACATAATCATAAACTGCCTTATCTAAGCCAGTTTGTGGTTTTAATTCTGGAATATAGTGTGGGTTAGGTAAGAAACGGACATCCATCACGATATCTGCATCGATAGGTAGGCCATATTTAAATCCGAATGATAAGACTTCAACATGAAAATTAGCTGTTTCTCTGGTTTCAAAATTATGAAAAATCTCTTCACGTAACTGACGTGGTGACAAATTAGTCGTATTAATCACTAATTGTGCTTGTGTTTTAATATCATTTAATAAGTCACGTTCTTTTTCAATGCCATCCATCAGACGGCCTTCCATTGCTAACGGATGCGCACGTCTTGTTTCTTTGTAACGAGAAACTAATTCTGCATCTGATGCGTCAAGAAAGACAATTTTAGTGGTTACAAATTCAGTGTTATCAAATCCTGATAACATTTCGATAATTTCATCATAAAAAGCTCTTGATCTTAAATCCATAACAAGGGCAATTTTTGAAATTTTACCTGACTCTTTTACCAACTCCCAGAACTTAGGTAATAAAGTTGGTGGTAAGTTATCAATACAAAAATAACCTAAATCTTCAAAACTTTGCATTGCGACCGTCTTACCGGCCCCACTCATCCCTGTAATTACAACTAGCTCTAACGTATCTGTCATATTCATTCCTCCAAATCTACTATAATTATTATAACATACCTGGTGTTTCTTTTGTATCTGCGCACAAAAAAAGAGTTGTTTCCAACCCTATATCGTTTCACCAAATATTTTCATTTTAATTGCTTGGCCCGTTGGTGTACTAGCTAATCCACCAATCCCAGTTTCTCTAAGCGAGCTCGGCATACGTTCGCCAATGTCTTTCATAGCCATAATAACTTCATCAGCTGGTACTTTGTTAGATAATCCAGCAAGTGCCATATCTGCTGCCGTTAAAGCATTCACGGCTCCTATTGCATTTCGCTTGATACATGGAATTTCAACTAATCCAGCAACTGGATCACAAACCAGTCCCAATAAATTACTAAGTCCCATCGCAAAAGCCTCTGCACATTGTTCCGGCGTTCCACCAGTAACCTCAACGGCGGCAGCTGCTGCCATTGCTGATGCACTGCCGACTTCTGCCTGACAGCCACCAGTCGCTCCGGCAATCATGGCATTATTTGCCACGATCATTCCAAAGGCACTTGACGTAAATAAAGCTTGTAACATCTTTTCATGTGATAAATTTAATCGTTTTTGTATCATGAAAATAACCCCAGGCAACGTTCCAGATGAACCTGCAGTCGGTGTCGCACAAATAAGTCCCATCGAAGCATTGACTTCATTAGTCGCAATTGCATATTGCATCGCCTCTAAGTTAGCATCCCCAGATAAAGAGTGCCCTTTCTCACGATATTTCCGTAGTAAGACCGCATCTCCACCCGTTAATCCCGTTGCTGAAGAAACGCCTTCACCATTTGATCCCTTTTCAATCGCTTGCTTCATCACTTCAAGATTAGCAGACATTTTTTCAATGATAACGTCTCTAGTTTCACTTGATTGCGCCATTTCTTGTTCAATCATTAATTCTGAAACTAATTTGTGTTCTTTATTAGCAGTTGAAACTAACTCAGCAATACTTTTATACAAGATGGAACCTCCTATTTTAAATAAATGAGATTGTGCGTTAATAATCGCAGTTGCTTAATATCAGTCTCAGTAATATTCTTGGATAAATCATATTCATACATAATATCCTCTGGCATTAACTCAGATTCACTTTGCATAACAATAGTTGTCGATTTTTCGATTTGTTTTTGAATTTTATTTTTATTTACTGGATTAGCTTCCAACACTAGTATCGGTAAACTACCCTTTGGAAAAAATTGTTGTTTTTTTATAGTGAAAGCCCTAATTTCAATTGTGCCACCACCAATTGAGCAACCCATTAATTCGATTTTTTTTGTCTCATTTTCAATCGTTAATTTAACACTATTCGGATGGTTAATTGGACTTGGGTGTGCATCTTCAATAAACTGAATCTCAATCCCCATTTTTTCCGCAATCTGAATTGACTGTGGGCAACGGACATCATCAGGTTCAAAGCCTAATACCCCAGCAACGGTCGCAAAATCAGTCCCGTGCCCGCGATGTGTTTTTGCGAATGATTCATAATAGCGAACTTTTAATTTAGTGATTCTCCCATTAAATAATTGAAATCCAACCTTACCGATTTTAGCGGCACCAGCTGTATGTGAACTAGATGGTCCGATCATAACAGGTCCAATAATATCAAAAACACTCTTATAGTTATTGCCCATGGTCAGCCGTTCCTCCAATTTATTTTATGTCTTCTTTAAAGTTAACACTTTTTAAAAAAAAAGGAATAAAAAAAAGCCAGATTTTCATCTGACTTCTTAATTTATTTATTCATTCTCGCACGATCACGTTCTAAGATTGGTTTTAAATAGTGTCCCGTATAACTTTCAGGCACTTCAGCAATTTCTTCTGGTGTTCCAGTCGCAAGAATCGTTCCGCCACCTTCGCCGCCTTCTGGACCTAAATCAATTAAATAGTCAGATGTTTTAATCACATCTAAGTTATGTTCAATAACCAAGACTGTGTTACCCGCATCAACCAAACGATTTAAAACGCTAAGTAGGCGTTTAATGTCATCTGTATGCAAACCAGTTGTTGGTTCATCAAGAATATAAAAACTCTTACCATTTGATTGACGATGTAATTCAGAAGCTAACTTCATCCGTTGCGCTTCACCACCTGATAATGTTGTTGCCGATTGGCCTAACGAAACATAGCCCAAACCAACATCAACAATTGTCTGCAGTTTACGTCTGATTTTAGGAATTGGTTCGAAGAATTTCAAAGCTTCGCCAACTTTTAAATCTAAAATATCAGAGATTGTCTTACCTTTGTAAGTCACTTCAAGTGTTTCAGAGTTATAGCGTGCCCCGTGACAAATTTCACATGGCACATAGACATCTGGTAGGAAATTCATTTCTATTTTAATAATCCCGTCACCTTTGCAGGCTTCACAACGTCCACCTTTGACATTAAAACTAAAACGACCTTTTTTATAACCACGTAATTTTGCTTCGTTAGTTTCCGCAAATAAATCACGAATATTATCGAAGACGCCTGTATAAGTTGCGGGATTACTTCTCGGTGTTCGACCAATTGGACTTTGATCAATATTAATAACACTTTCAATATTTTGAACACCAGAAACTGATTTATATTTACCTGGTTTTTCAGAATTTCGATTTAACTTTTGTGATAATACCTTTTTCAAAATACCATTCACTAAAGTTGATTTACCGGAACCTGAGACACCTGTAACTGAAATGAATTTACCTAAAGGAAAATCGACCGTTACATTTTTTAAGTTATTCTCTTTTGCGCCGGTAATTCGAATCTTCTTACCATTGCCAGCACGTCGTTCATCAGGTAATGATATAAATTTCTTTCCTGATAAATATTGTCCAGTTAATGATTTGCGACTCTTTTTAACTTGTGTGGGCGTTCCAGCAGCAACAATTTCACCACCTAATTCACCAGCACCAGGACCAACATCAATTAAATAATCAGCAGCCATCATGGTATCCTCATCATGTTCAACCACAATTAAAGTATTACCCAAATCACGCATTTTCTTAAGTGATTCAATTAAGCGATCATTATCACGTTGATGCAACCCGATTGAAGGTTCATCTAAAATATATAAAACACCCGATAAATTAGAGCCAATTTGCGTGGCTAGTCGAATCCGTTGTGCTTCTCCACCTGAAAGTGTTCCTGCAGAACGTGATAATGTCAGATAATTTAAGCCAACATTTTGTAAGAATGTTAAGCGGTCACGAATTTCTTTCAAAATAGGTGCTGCAATAATTGATTCTTTTTCTGACAAGTTAACGTTATCAAAGAAAGGTAAGCCGTCACCAATTGAAAGTGCGGAAATTTTACCAATATGTTGGCCATTAATTTGGACGGCTAATGCTTTACGATTCAAGCGGTAACCGTGACATGTTTGACACGTTAAGCTGGTCATATATTTACGCATTTGTTCACGCGTAAAGTCACTATTAGTCTCCGTATGACGACGACTAATATTTGTAATAACCCCTTCAAATAATGCATCTACATCACGAACGCCACCAAAGTCATTAGCGTAATGGAAATGAAATTCACGTGTTCCAGCGCCATTCAAAACAATATCACGTTGTTCATCTGTTAACTTTTCAAATGGCACATCCATTGGAATTCCAAAAGCTTCTGCAGCTTGGGCTAACATCGATGGGTAATATTGCGAACTAATAGGATTCCATGGCTCAATTGCCCCTTCTGCTAGCGTTTTAGTTGGATCTGGAACGACTAAATCTTCATCGACTTCTAACTTCATTCCTAAACCATCACAAGTTTCACAAGCACCAAATGGTGCATTAAATGAGAACAAACGTGGTTCTAATTCTCCAACTGTAAATCCACAAATAGGACATGCATAATGTTCGGAAAATTGAATTGTTGCACCATCTGTATCACCATCAAGAATATCTGCAGTGGCGTAGCCAGAAGATAAACGTAATGCTGCTTCAAATGAATCAAATAAACGTGAGCGAATGCCCTCTTTGACAACAATCCGATCAATCACAATATCAATAGAGTGTTTGACCTTTTTTTCAAGATCAAATTCTTCATCAATATCATGAAGCTCGCCATCAACTCGAACACGGACGAATCCTTCTCGTTTGATCGTTTCAAATATCTTTTTATGTTGTCCTTTTTTATTGCGAATAATAGGTGATAAAATTTGAAGTTTTGTACGCTCTTTTAACTCTAAAACACGGTCAACCATTTGTTCAACGGATTGACTCGTGATTTCATGACCATCATTTGGACAAATTGGATGTCCAACTCTAGCCCATAATAATCTTAAATAATCATTAATTTCAGTGACTGTCCCAACTGTTGATCGTGGGTTTTTTGAAGTTGTTTTTTGGTCAATCGAAATAGCAGGTGATAACCCATCAATTGAGTCAACATCTGGCTTATCCATCTGCCCTAAAAATTGACGTGCATATGCTGATAAACTTTCAACATAGCGACGTTGTCCTTCAGCATAAAGTGTATCAAAAGCTAATGAGCTTTTCCCTGATCCTGAAAGTCCCGTAATCACAACTAATTTATCTCTTGGGATAGTGACATCCACATTTTTTAAATTATGCGCACGCGCACCATGGATCACAATTTTATCATTTTTCAAGAAATATCCCCCTATTTATAACATTTGTGTTTTTAATTCTAATACCGTATCACGCAATGATGCAGCTGTTTCGAAATCTAATTTTTTAGCTGCTTCTTTCATTTGTCCTTCTAAGCGATCAACCATATCTTGTTGTTCCTTTTTATCCATATCCAAAAATTCAGTTTCGGTAAAGGTTTTAACAGTTCCTGAATTATCTTCAATTTTTGTTGGCGTAATTAACTCACGAATGGCTTTTTTAATCGTAGTTGGCGTAATATGATGTTCCTCATTATATGCCATTTGGACATCACGGCGGCGTTGCGTTTCTTCCATTGCGCCCTTCATTGAATCCGTCACTTTATCAGCATACATAATCACTCGTCCGTTTTCGTTACGAGCTGCACGACCAATTGTTTGAACTAGAGAACGTTCACTACGTAAGAAACCTTCTTTATCGGCATCTAAAATTGTCACTAATGACACTTCAGGAACATCAATACCTTCACGTAATAAGTTAATTCCAATTAAAACATCATATGTGCCTAAGCGTAAATCGCGAATAATTTTCGTTCGTTCCATCGTTTTAATATCACTATGCAAGTACGCAACTTTCATCCCCAACTCTTTCAAATAATCAGTTAAATCTTCTGACATTTTCTTGGTTAATGTTGTGACAAAGACACGTTCATTGCGTTCAATACGTAAATTAATTTCGCCAACTAAATCATCAATTTGGCCCATAATTGGACGAACTTCAATGATTGGATCTAGTAATCCAGTTGGTCGAATAATTTGTTGAACAACATCTGACGTCCGTTCCATTTCGTAAGGTCCTGGTGTTGCAGACATATAAATGACTTGATTAACGTGCTCTTCAAATTCCGCAATCGTTAATGGTCGGTTATCCAGTGCACTAGGTAAACGGAATCCGTAATCTACTAACATTTGTTTACGAGCGCGATCACCATTGTACATCCCTCGAATTTGAGGCATGGTTACATGAGATTCATCAACTACGATCAAGAAATCTTTGGGAAAGAAATCAATTAATGTATATGGAGGTTCGCCAGGTTTACGTCCATCCATATGGCGGGAATAGTTTTCAATTCCGGATGTATAGCCCATTTCACGTAACATTTCTAAATCATAAGTAGTTCGTTGATCGATACGTTGGGCTTCTAATAATTTATCTTCATCTTTTAATTCTTTTAATCGATCAGCCAATTCAACTTCAATACCTTCAATGGCATGATCCATCACATCATCATTCGTCATGAAATGCGTTGCGGGGAAAATAGCCATGTGTTCAAGTTCACCCATAACTTCACCTGTTAATGAATCAACTTCACGAATACGATCGATTTCATCGCCAAAAAATTCAATACGAACAGCTTTTTGATCACGAGATGCTGGGAAAATTTCCACAATATCTCCATGAACTCTAAACCGACCACGTTGAAAATCAATATCATTTCGTTCGAATTGTATATCGACTAATTTTCTAAGTAAATCATCACGTTCCATTGTCATTCCAGTACGCAATGAAATAACATGATCACGATATTCTGTTGGATCACCTAATCCAAAGATACTTGAGACAGATGCAACAACAATCACATCATTACGTTCTAATAATGAACTTGTTGCAGAATGTCGTAATTTATCAATTTCATCGTTAATACTGGAATCTTTTTCAATATACGTATCACTTGAAGGAACGTAAGCTTCTGGTTGGTAGTAATCATAATAACTCACAAAATATTCCACCGCATTATTCGGGAAGAATTCTTTTAATTCACCATATAATTGTCCAGCCAATGTTTTATTATGCGCAAGGACTAATGTGGGACGATTAACTTCTTTAATCACATTTGAAATGGTAAACGTCTTACCCGTTCCCGTTGCACCCAGTAATACTTGTTCTTTTTTACCATCATTTAATCCATCAACTAAAGTTTTAATCGCATTCGGTTGGTCTCCAGTTGGTTCGTACTTTGAAACTAAGTCAAAAACGCCATCATCATGTCTATCAATCAAGTTAACCCCTCCAATACAATCATTTTTAGAAATTAAAAAAAGCCTGGAATAACCTACCCAGGCTCATTTAAAAATGATTATTCTCTACTAATTATATTAGCATACCGAACATACTTTCGCACGTTATCTCACTTATTTTTTCAGAATAACTTAATCAACTAAATAATCACGACCCCAAATAAGACCCATTGTTTTTTCTCCAGTATGGACGCCAATAACAGGCCCAATATGACTAACCTCAACTGGAATATTAGGATAGTTGGTTTTAATAAATGAGACCCATTTTGTACTCTCTTCAGGATTGTTCGCATCAACGATACTTACTCGAATTGGATAATCAACTGAGTTAATCGCATCAGAAAAATCTGCCATTACCCGTTGAAAAGCACGCTTCTTTGTCCGTTCCTTAGTTAAAGGGATAATTTGACCTTCATGATTAAAGGTCAGAATTGGTTTAATTTGTAATAAGTTACCCACAAACGCAGCACCATTCGTCATACGGCCCGTTCTAAGTAAATGGCTCAAGTTATCCACAACAAAGAAAATACCCACCGTTTCACGCATTGCTTCTATTTTAGGTACAATCGTGTCTGCATGCTCACCTTGCGCCACTAATTGAGCAGCTTTTAATACAAGAAAGGCTTCTGCTGAACTTGCTGCTTTAGAATCAATCGGATATACCGTAATTCCTTCCACAGTTTTTGAATAAGCACGTAAATTATCCACAAAACTTGTGATACCTGTTGATAGATGAATTGAAATTACTTCATCAAATCCCTCTTCAATTAATTTATCGAAGACACTTTGCATTTGTCCCATTGTGACTTGTGACGTTGTGGGTAACTTATCCGTATCTTTCATTCTTTGATAAAATTCTGAAGCAGAGATTTCCACATCTTCTAAATAAGTCTGTTGCCCAAAAATAACCGTGATTGGTACAACAATAATATTTTTATCTTTGGCTACTTTTGGATCAATATATGACGCACTATCTGTTACAATTGCCGTTTTCATTAATTTCTCCCTATTCTTTAAGCAAAAAAGGACTACCTTGTATGCATTATTCTAGCATACAACGCAATCCTTAACCTATGTGTACTCTATTTCTTAATAATATCCAAGGTTATTTTTTTAATTTTATCTTTATCTGTGAAATCTTCCGTTAATAATTCTGGAAGAATTTCTTGTAGAATATACTGAACACTCGCTAAATCTGAAAATTCAAGAATCGTTTTTAAGCTTTCTTGATAAATTTCAGTATAAACTGATTCAGGATTACCCTTTTGAATTTCGCCAAATGATTCATATAATAAATCTAATTTATCAGCTACAGACAAGATTTTACCTTCTAAAGTATCATCCTTACCTTCTGATAATCTACGACGATAGGCATCTTGGAATTCTTCTGGAATTTCGTTCACAATAAAATTCTCAGATAATGATTCCTCAACATTTGCTAACATTTCTCTTAGCGTTGTTGTTGCATATTTAACGGGTGTTTTAATATCACCAATGAATCGTTCTGTATAATCATGATTCAACGCTTTTTCATACAACATGCGCCAATCAATCGTATTTCCTGCATTTTCTTCAACATCACCTAAAAATTGAGCAGCTTCTGTTACTTTGAATGAATGTTCCGCTACCGAATGATCTTCATATTTAAAATATCCTGGTGCTCGTTTTAACGTTTCTAAATTACTTAAACTTTGTAGGTATTGATGCATTCCCATAATTAACAGCTCCCTCTCATTTTTTATATAAATTTTTACAATCTTACCACATATGGAAAAGTTAATTCAAGTATCATCAACTTTTAACAAAAAAATAAACTGATTCACATTGCAAACGCTTGATACATCAATTGGAACACGTCGCGCAACTTTACCTTACTTTTTTATGTTATGCTTATTTTCATGCTTTATATTTAAGGAGGACATTTTTTTGAAGTTTTTAGCCAATAAAACCGTTGAATACTTAACCGGTTTTATCTTGATTTTAATCATGGTACAAGCCGCGTCACTTTTACATGATTCAGAAATTATTTTACCTGAAATCGCCGCGTTAACAGTTGGACTGTGGATTTACCACGAAGCCAATTGGTTAGATCGTTCGTTTAATCTTTTTTTGCTGCCTTCTGTCACCGCAATTATCGGTTTTGGCATCAATTTACTTGAGATTTCTTACACAATTAAAATCTGCCTAATGATCGCCATCATGGTCTTTCTATTAGTGGTAACCCGATCGGCACTGGCGCCTTCATTGGCTACAGGTCTCTTGCCAATCATCGTTAATGCGTCCAAATATTCATTCATCATTGCCATCATCATTTTCACTTTCATCGAGATGATTGTCGTTAAAGGCCGTAAACTCGATCAAAACTACGCAAAAAAAACAAACCTTAACTATCAGGCTATGCTTTTATTTCTCGTTTCTTCACTCATTTGGGTTGGTCTCGTGACGATTGCTGGAAAGCCTTTGATGGCCGCTATTCCACCGATTCTTGTCGTTTTTTTCGAGGTGCTACAAAAGCCGATGTATCCGGCAAAAATGGTGTTCAAACAGGTTACTGCCTTGACGCTTTCAGCAACGATCGGTGTTCTCGCCTGCATGGTAATCGATTCCAATGTTGTTGTCGCCTTAATCACTATGCCTCTCGTTTTTTGTATACTCCATCTTTTCAAAGTTAAAATTCCAGCCGCTTATGCCTTTCCATTGCTTGCAATGATTGTTCCACCGACTATCTTTAGCGTTCTCCCCGTGTCGTCCCTACTCGCTTCCATCTACTTTCTTGGAATCGCCTACCTTTATCACCGCTTTAAAAAGAAAAAAATGAATAAATAGAAACTAAACAAGTTAATCAGCCCTGAAAGAAAATAATAAATCTTAAAAAGTTGTTTACAAAATACTGTTTTATTTGCTTATAAATTTTGTAACCCATTTAAGGTCAAAAAAAGTAGTGCTAAATGTAAATTTAGCACTACTTTTTTAGTTAGGCGTTGACAATTGCCATAATTGCTTCTTCAAATGCAAGACACTTAGCTTGTGCTTTTTCATCAGTTTCAGCTTGCGTTCCCACGTAGAATTTAATTTTTGGTTCAGTCCCTGAAGGACGAATTGCAATCCAAGAACCATCTTCTAAGATATATTTCAACGCATTTGCAGTTGGTAATCCGATTTCTTCAGATGATCCATCAGCTAATTGCGCCATACCCGTTGTGAAGTCTTCTAATTTAGCGACTTTATAGCCAGCAAAATCTTTAGGTGCGTCATCACGGAAGATTGTCATTAAATCTTTGATTTTTTGAACACCTTCAATACCTTCAAACGTTAACGCTTTAGTATTTTCAGCGTAATAACCATATTCTTTAAATAAATCATCTAATCCATCTGACAATGTTTTATCAAATTGTTTGTAGTAAGCAGCTACTTCAGATAACATTACTAATGCTTGGATAGCATCTTTATCACGAACGAAAGGACGAATTAAGTAACCATAACTTTCTTCAAAACCAAACATAAAGGTATGTTCATTTGTTTCTTCATAGTTTTGAATTTGTTCCGCAATAAATTTGAATCCTGTTAAGACATTAATCATTTTAGCATGATGTGCTTCAGCAATCTTAGTTGCAAGTTCACTTGATACAATTGATTTAACGCCAACGGCATTAGCGGGTAAAGTTCCTGCTTCTTCGCTAGCAGTTAAAATATAATTGAACATTAGAGCAGCAATTTGATTACCTGTTAATAATTTATATTCACCATCAGTTTGACGTACAGCGACACCCATACGATCAGCATCTGGATCAACAGCGATTAATAAATCAGCATGTTCACGTCGACCCCATTTGATAGCTAAATCAAATGCTGGTGCGTCTTCTGGGTTAGGTAACTTGATTGTTGGGAATTCAGGATCACCTTCAGCTTGTTCAGGCACAATCTTAAATTGTTCAAATCCAGCTTGTTTCAAAGCACGTTCACCCAACATTTTACCTGTTCCATGAAGTGGTGTGAAAACAAGTTTCATTGAAGCACCAACTTCATCAACTAATTTTTGATTAATTGTCACTTTTTTAACTTCAGCAAGATACGCAGCGTCAACTTCTTCACCAATAATTTGGAGTGTTTTATCAGCTTTTAATACTGTCTCATCACCTACTTTAATGGCAAATAAATCATCAGCTTCGCGAACAAAACCAGTAATCATATCTGATTCTTTAGGTGGCATTTGGCCACCGTCTTCACCATAAATTTTATAGCCATTATATTGTTTAGGATTATGGCTAGCCGTTATCATAATTCCGGCGTAAGTAGCTAAATGGCGGACTGCAAACGATAATTCTGGTGTGGGACGTAAGCTTTCAAAAACAAAGCTTGGAATACCATGTGCGCCTAAAACTTTAGCTGATTCCATCGCAAATTCTTGTGATTGGTAACGCGAATCATAACTAATTGCGACACCGCGCATTTTAGTTGCATCATCTAACGTATCCATAAAGCGAGCTAATCCTTCAGTTGCTTGACGAATCGTGTAGATGTTCATCCGGTTAATACCAGGACCCATCAAGCCACGCATACCAGCAGTTCCAAATTCCATTGGTTGGTAAAAAGATTCTTTTAAATCTTCTTGATTATTTTTAAGCGAAACAATCTGATTTTTTAATGTTGCGTCTAGTGTTTCTTCATTTAACCAAGTTAAATAATTATCTTCCCAAGTCAAAATATCACTCCCATTCATATAATATTACTATTATACAATAAATGCGCTTACTATTCAGGATAATAAAAAAGATATCAGAATAATTCTGATATCTTTCTTCCAGCAAGTCGCTCACGTTCAATTCCTGATTTAATTACCTTTTCCAAAATATGCTCAAATTGCTTAATTTCTTCTTCACTAAGCACCGATATACTTTCATCATTAACGACTGTAATTCTATCAAAAATATCTTGATAATTATTAATCGCTTTTGCTGTAGGATAAAGTTCAGTCCGTCGTTTATCTGCGGACGACATTTTTTTTTCAAGCCAACCATCTTTAATTAATTTTGAGATAGCACGTGTCACAACACTGTGATCCCGATAAATATTTTGGATTAGCTCATCCTGACTAACGCCAGGTGACTCACAAACTAACAACACGTAAAAAAAGTTACTCTCAGAAAGTTCAAACCCTTTTAACGTATCATTTATTCTTAATCGAATCATTCTGTTGTAAATTGTTGTTAATTTCTCAACTTCATGTGTATCGTAAAAAGAATTTCCATTCATATTTTGCATCTCAAAACTCCTTAAGCTTTACTTGTTTTTCTGAAATAGATTAGTCCAACTAGTCCAATTACAATTGAGACAACCATGATAAAGATCATTGAATATTTGTATCCAACAACAAATGATGCAGGAATACTAGCAATAACAATAATAACGGTATTAAATAATGAACCACTAACTTGTCTTAATGTATTCGTTAATGTTGTTGCATGATTTATTTCCATTGGATTTAAATCTTTTAAAGATTCTGTTGTTGCTGGAGCCATAATAGCACCAACCCCTGTTAATCGAATAGCGTAAGTAACAACTGATAACCAAACAGGAAATTCAATTGTTAAGAATAACATTGGTAGTACTGAAATCATCAACATCAAAAAGCCAAATATAAATATTTTTTTATAACCGTATTGATCATAAAGGTTACCAACAATAGGTGAAATAATAGCATTAATTGCAGCACCCGGTAACATAATTAATCCAGCAGTCATTCCTGATAAATGTTGATTATTTTCTAAGAACATTGGCATAACTAATTCTGTTGCCATTAAAATACCAAAAACTAACATAATTAATGCAATCATAGTTGAGAATGAACGTACTTTGAAAATTCGAATATTTAAAAATGGTTCTTTTAAAGCTAATTGACGACGGCCAAAATAGATTAATGCTAAAACACCAATCACAATAAGGACAAGTGCAACTAATAATTGGTCTCCAATAATTGAAATACCAATTAAAATTGTAGCAAGTCCAACTAGTGATAAGAAGAATGATTTAAAATCAATTTTAACATCTGTCTTTTCTGAATAGTTAGGTAAAATACAAACCCCAACAATTAATAAAATTAACATGATTGGAATAATGAAAATAAATAATGCTCTCCATGGTAAAAATGTAATCATAATACCTGATAAAGTTGGTCCAATTGCTGGAGCAGCTGAGATAACAAGCATAGCAAGTCCCATTACAACGCCACGGCGTTCAATTGGGTTAATTGCAATGACACTAATCATCGTAAATGTAGTCAATACGCCACCGGCAGCAGCTTGGATTAAGCGACCAATTAAGATTGCCCAAAAATTAGCGCCACTTGATGCAACGATACTTCCGATTAAAAAGACAACCATAATACCGACAAATATTTGTCTTGTTGAATATTTTTCATATAAAATTGCTGATAATGGTGTCGAAATTCCGACCATTAAAACATAACCCGTCGTTAACCATTGTGCGGTTGCAAGGTTAACATTTAAAACGGTGATTAATTTTGGTAATGCTGTAATCATCAATGTTTGATTTAATAAAGCGGCAAAAGTCGCAATTAATAAAACAGCACCAATTGTGTTTCTTTTTTTGTTTGTCATTCTAACTCTCTTCTCACTTAAATTTACGCATATGTTTAATTTTTTTCATAAGCGGATTAGATTATTATAATGTTCACATGCACATAAAGTCAAGTAAATAAAAAAATAAGCCTCAAAAGGCTTATTCTATAATTTAACTTAATTCTGCATCATTTAATGATTCAAGGTAACTAAATGTTTGTTGTCCAGCAATACCACCGTCACCAACTGCAGTTGTAATTTGACGCAATTCTTTCTTACGCACATCACCAACTGCGAAAATACCTGGTACATTTGTTAGCATATTTTCGTCAGTTGGAATCCAACCATAATCGTCAGTAATTCCAAGCTTTGTGAATGCTGTTGTCATTGGTTTAACACCAACATAAATGAAGACACCACTAGCAGGAATTTCAGATGTTTCACCTGTTTTATTATTCGTTACTTTAACGCCAGTTACTTTACGATCGTCACCAACAATCTCTGTGACATTAGTATCCCAAACAAAAGATATTTTATCATCCGCAAAGGCACGATCTTGTAAGATTTTTTGAGCGCGTAATTTGTCACGACGATGAATTACCGTCACTTTTGAAGCTAATTTTGATAAATAAGAACCTTCTTCGATTGCTGAATCACCGCCACCGATAACGATGACTTCACGATTTTTGAAGAAAGCACCATCACAGACTGCACAGTAAGATACACCTCGGCCACTAAAGGTATCTTCGCCTTCAGCACCCAATTTTTTGTATTCTGATCCAGTTGCGATAATTAAAGCTTTTGTTTCAAAAACATCATTATCTGTTGTGATGAGTTTAGTATCGCCTTCAATTGTAATATCGGTTACACTACCGTATGCATATTCTGCACCAAATTGTGTCGAACTTTCGTACATTTCTTTTGCTAAATCAGGGCCTAAGATTGATTTAAATCCAGGATAATTTTCAACTTCAGCCGTATTGTTCATTTGGCCACCATAAATCCCACGATCAATCATTAAAACCGATAGATTTGCACGTGATGCATAGAGTGCGGCAGTCATTCCACCGGGCCCAGCACCAATCACAACAACATCATATTTTTTTGTCATTAGTTCAACCTTCTTTCTTTTAGTAAGTAATTCAACAATACCCTATGTTACTTTTTTTGTCTATTTAATTGCTTTAACATCAAAAACAGGTCCCAAGTGAGTTGAACTTGAAACCTGCTTTACTGTAAGAATTAGGCTACTTATTTTTTGCTGTATCTTCTGCAATTAATTTTGCGCCTAAAGTCTTCAAATATTCTTTTAATTCATCTTTAACTTCTTTATGTTTCAAACCATACTCAATACTTGTTTTTAAGTAGCCAAATTTATAGCCAACATCGTATCGGGTTCCTTTAAATTCATGAGCGAAAACACGTTGCACCTTGTTCAATGCATCGATGGCATCCGTTAATTGAATTTCATTACCAGCACCTGGTTTTTGATGTTCTAAGATACCAAAAATTTCAGGTGTTAATAAGTAACGTCCAATAATAGCCAAGTCACTAGGTGCTTCTTCAGGTGTAGGTTTTTCAACAAAGTTTTTAACATTGAATAATCCAGGTTTAACTTCTAATTCAGGATTAATCACACCGTATTTTGAAACTTCTTCATGAGGGACTTTCATCACCGCTAAAGTTGAAGCATGTGTCTCATCAAAGCGATTCATGAGTTGACGCGTTAATGGTACTTTATCTTCCATTAAATCATCGCCTAACATGACAACAAAAGGTTCATCCCCAACAAAGTCTTTAGCCATTAAAACGGCATCGCCAAGACCTCGTGGATGAGATTGACGAACAAAATACAAATTAATATCCGTTGTTTCTTCAACTAATTTTAATAATTCGTCTTTATGCTTTGCAGCTAAATTCGCTTCCAGTTCTGGCACCGAATCAAAATGATCTTCAATTGGTCGCTTACCTTTACCCGTAACAATCAAAATATCTTCAATACCCGATTGACGCGCCTCTTCAACAATAAATTGAATCGTTGGTTTATCAACAATTGGGAGCATTTCTTTTGCCATCGCTTTAGTTGCTGGTAAGAAACGAGTCCCTAGTCCAGCAGCCGGAATAATGGCTTTTTTAACTTTTTGCATAGTCTAATCCCCTTTTATTCTGCTAATTCAGATTTACCTTCACGATTGATCAAAGCTTCAATCACTGATTTAATTTCTTTATTATTGTATAAAACGTCATAAATTGCATTTGTGATTGGCATATCAATTCCTTGTTGTTGTGCTAATTCATAAGCAGCCTTAGCAGTACCAACACCTTCGATAACCATACCCATATCAGCAACAACAGCATCTAATGATTTACCTTGACCTAATTGGTCTCCAGCACGCCAGTTACGTGAATGAACACTTGTAGCTGTAACGATTAAATCACCAACACCAGAAAGTCCCATAAAGGTTAATTGGTTAGCACCAAATGATGTCCCTAAACGAGCAATTTCAGCTAATCCACGTGTAATCAAAGCTGCTTTAGCGTTATCGCCATAGCCCATACCATGAAGCATACCAGCACCAACGGCGATAATATTCTTCATAGCTGCGCCCATTTCAACACCGATAACATCGTTATTTGTGTAGATTCTTAAGAATTTATTCATAAAGAGATCTTGAACAAAACTTGCAGCTTCAGGATCAGTACTTGCTGAAACAATTGTTGTTAAATCACGATTTGCAACTTCTTCAGCATGACTTGGGCCAGAGAAGACAACAACACTACCACGAATGTCAGCAGGAATTTCTTCTTCAATAACTTCTGAAATACGTTTGTGTGTGACTTGTTCTAGTCCTTTACTTGCATGAATAATAATTGGTTTGTTACCTGTTTCTTCTAAAATTGCTGCTACTTGTTTAGCAACAATACGGCTTGCTTTTGTTGGAACAACAAATAAAATAGCGTCAACTTGATCCAAAGCTTCTTTTAAATCTTCATATGCATGTAGGTCTTTAGAATAAGTGTAATCTTCCAAGTAATGCTTATTTGTATGGAACTCATTCATTTCTGCTACTTGTGCTGGAACATTTGACCAAAGTCTGATGTCATGACCATTTTCAGTTAGGATATCGGCAAGGATACTACCCCAAGAACCGGCGCCTAATACTGCTACTTTTTTTGTCATTATATAATCTCCTTCAAAATTTATTCATTCTAATCATACCAAATTTTACCTCTAATAGCATTAACTATGAGAAATTTTTATTTCAATTGTCCGTCTAAATACCATTGATTTTGCGGTTCCCAATATCTTCTCAATAATAACCAACTAATTGATCCAATAAAAATCACTAATGAGAGAAGTTGAGAAACACGAATTGTTGAAAATAACATTAAGCTATCTGTTCTCATTCCTTCGATAAAGAAACGACCAAATGAATACCAAGTTAGATATGCAAATAGTATTTCTCCACGTTTGAAAAGGTGTACTCGATGTCTCAAGGCAATTAATATTAAGAATCCAACAAAACTCCACAATGATTCGTATAGAAATGTTGGCTTATAGTAGGTGCCATTGATGTTCATTTGGTTAATAATAAATTCAGGTAAATGTAAATTTTGCAATGCCTCTAACGTCGTTTTTCCACCATGGGCTTCTTGGTTCATAAAATTACCCCAACGGCCGATTGATTGCGCAAGTAGCACAAGTGGTGCCGCTAGATCAAACATTAACCATGCTGACAAATGGCGACGCTGACAGAAAATAATCACTGTAATAATTGCGCCTATTAACCCACCATAGATAGCAATACCACCATCCCAAATTCGATAAACTTCACTGAGATGTTGAGCGTAATAAGACCACTCGAACACAACGTAATAGAGTCGCGCAGAAACAATTGAAATTGGCAACGCCCATAGAACCATATCATATATGGTATCTTCATTTATTCCTATTTTTTTGCCTTCAAGAATGGCTAAAATAACTGCTAGAATTACTGCACTCGCAATTATTACACCATACCAACGAACTTCAATAGGTCCTAATTTAACTGCGATGGGATTCAACGCACCTAATAAATAATTCAATTTACTCTCGTCCAATCCTTAATCTTTTTTTGAATTTGTTTGGATTAAGCCATTTAGATTAGCTTCAAATGCTTTAGTAGCATCATAACCCATTGTTTTTGCACGGAAGTTCATTGCTGCGACTTCAATGATAATGGCCAAATTACGTCCTGTTTTAACAGGTACAGAAATTTTTGGCACATTCACATTGAATATTTTAACAAATTCATCATTATTACCTAATCGATCAAATTGTTTATCAGGAGTCCAGTTTTCTAGATGAATAATTAGTGAAATATCAGTGTCATTACGGACAGCTCCTGCACCAAACAAGTTCATGATATCGATAATACCGATACCTCGAATTTCAAGTAAATGTTTTAAAATTGCAGGTGCCTCACCAACAAGTGTCTCCTCATCTTGTTGGAAAACATCAACACGATCATCTGCAATTAACCGATGTCCACGTCTAATTAATTCAAGCGCTGTTTCTGATTTACCAACACCAGAATCACCTGTAATCATGACCCCAAGACCATAAATATCAACTAAAACACCATGTATTGACTGGCGTTCAGCTAATTTAGCTTCCAAAAAGTTAACCATATTAGAAGATAGACGTGACGTTGTTAGTTTTGAAATTAGAACTGGAATATGTCTTTCTTTGACGATAGCTAATAATTCTAGCGGCACATCCAAATCATTTGAAACAACAAAACATGGTGTTTGTTCTGTTGCTAATTGATTCATCACATTCTGCCTATCTTCAGGAGTCAGTCCATTTGCATAAGCATGTTCTGTCATCCCAAATAATTGAATACGTTCTTTCGGATAAAAATTAAAATACCCGGTTAATTCTAGACCAGGACGTGAAATATCACTTGTTGTAATTTTTTTATCATCCAAGTATTCTTTCCCAATTAAAACAGTTAATCCCATTGCATCTACTAAATTTCTAACTGAAACTTCATTGGCCATCTTAATGCCCCCTATTGTCTATTTCTAATAAAGTAATTTGTTACGATTGTATTAGCAATACTCATCACAATTGAGATGATAAATGCCGCCCAAAAGCTCGAAAATTTAAATTCATTACCCACAAAAAATGACGTCATTTGTAACATAAATGCATTTATAATCAGATAGAAAAATCCTAAACTGAAAATAGTTACCGGCAGTGATAAAATCACTAAAAACGGTTTAACTAGCATATTTAGTACGGCCAGTACAAAACTGGCGATTAATGCAACCCAGATACTTTTAACAAATAAAGTCTCTGGAAAAAAACCAGATATTGCCAAAAACAGTATGGCATTAATTAATACGCGCTGCCAAAATCCCATGAATCTTCACCTCATCATTAATATTATTTATCGTCTGTAACTTCTACATCTTTAATAATTTTACGGCCACTCTTACTTGATGAGCTAGTCCGTTGTCCAGTACTAGATGTAAACTGCTCAAAAGAACTAGTAAATGAACGTTTTTTCCCTGGTAAGCTAATTGCTAACAAGATATAGACAAGTATAAATACGCCTTTTGTTGCGAAGATTAGCATTAAAAATAAAAATCTAACGAGTGTTGGATTCCAATTTATATATTCGGCAAGTCCAGCTGCGACACCCGCGATAATTTTATTAGTTGATTTTGTGAATTTTTTATTTGTTTTCATTTTGTAGTTCCTCCATTCAGAATAATCTATCATTATTGTACTTCTTATCGTACTCATTTTACAATTTTAACGAGCGTTATTTACTTAAATTTTAACGTTTAAATTAAAAATAACTAACAATCGCGAAATTGTTAGTTATTAAATGAGTAGTGCCTTATTCATTTTCTTTTTCTAACTCTGATTTACCAGGATTCAATTCAGTGATTCGGCCATTTTTTAAATAAACAACCCATTCACACACATTTGTAACATAATCGCCAATTCGTTCTAGATAAGTGGCAACCATCAAATAGTCAGCACTTCCCACAACTGTTTCGGGATTCGTTTTCATTTCATGGATACACTGGTCATATATTGTCGTGAAATATTCATCAACTTCAAGATCTAAATTAGCAACTTTACGAGCTTTTTCGGCATCTTTTCTAATATAAGCTGTGAGGACTTCTTCAACCATCTTACGTGCGTGGTCGCCCATAATTCCGATCTCATCTTCAATCTCCGTTACCCTAGGATTGCCTTTAACACGAATCGTTGATCTCGCAATACTTACAGCGTGATCTCCCATTCGTTCTAAATCAGAAATAGCTTTTAAAACAGTCACAATATCTCTTAAATCACTTGTAACAGGTTGATACAATGCAATCATTTCTAACGTTTGTTTTTCTAACTTCATTTCGCGTTCATTAATTTTGTAATCGCCAACGATAACTTCATGGGCCAACTCTTTATCATGATTAATGAAAGCACGGACAGATTTATGAATGGCTTCACTAACCATCATACCCATTTCGCTAAATCTAATGTGTAGCTTTTCTTGTTCTTCATCAAAAAGTAATCGCATTATTTTGTCTCCCTTTCTTAACCGAATCGACCACTAATGTAGTCATCCGTTTCTTTTTGTACAGGCTGCGTAAATAATTTTTTAGTTGGTGCAACTTCAATTAAATTACCTTCTAAAAAGAAGGCAGTTCGATCTGAAATTCGAGAAGCTTGTTGTAAATTGTGAGTCACTATTATAATAGTATATTTTTCACGCAATTCTAGCAACATATTTTCAATTTTACTACTTGAACCAGGATCCAGAGCACTTGTTGGTTCATCCAGTAAAATGACCTCAGGTTCAACCGCTAAGACTCGAGCGATACAGACACGTTGTTGCTGTCCGCCAGATAACGCAAGCGCATTTTTACCCAAATCATCCTTTACATCATCCCAGACAGCAGCCTGTTTCAAGCTTTTTTCAACAGCTTCATCAAGGATTGCTTTATCTTTAACGCCAGCTAATCGCAAACCATATACAACATTTTCGTAAATTGAAAATGGAAATGGATTAGGTTGTTGGAAAACCATCCCAACATTTTTGCGTAATCTTACGGTATCCATTTTAGGACCGTAAATATCTTCATTTTTTAATTTAACTGTACCTGTAATGGTTACACCTGGAATTAAATCATTCATGCGATTTAACGTTCTTAAATATGTTGATTTACCACAACCAGATGGACCGATTAAAGCGGTAATCCCTTTTTCATTGAAATCAAGATTAATTCCTTTGAGGGCTTCTTTCTTACCATAATACAAATGAACATCATTTGTTTCAATTATTTTAGTCATTTGGCCTTTCCCCCTTAACCGAAGTTTCCTGAAACATAATCATCCGTTAGTTTAATTGTTGGTCGCGTAAAAATAGTTGTTGTTTTATCATATTCTACCGCATTTCCTGAATGGAAAAATGCTGTGTAATCTGAAATACGTGAAGCCTGTTGCATATTGTGTGTCACAATGACAATCGTGTACTTTTCTTTCAGTTCTAAAAGTGATTCTTCAACAATTCGACTTGAAATTGGATCTAACGCACTAGCTGGTTCATCTAACAATAAGATGTCAGGTTCCATAGCAATCGCTCTAGCGATACATAAACGTTGTTGTTGTCCACCAGACAATGATAACGCACTCACATTCAAATCATCTTTAACTTGATCCCAAAGTGCAGCTTGTTTAAGTGATTTTTCAACGCGTTCTTCAAGTAACTGCTTATCTTTCATCCCATGACGTTTCAAAGCAAACGTTATATTTTCATAAATTGATTTTGAAAATGGATTAGGTCGTTGAAATACCATTCCAATATGTTTTCTCATTTCATAAATATCAACATTATCTTTATTTATATCTAAATCACGGTAAATAATTTGTCCTGTTACATCAGCAATCCCATCATTCATACGATTCAACGATCTAAGATAAGTTGATTTACCAGAACCAGATGCCCCAATTAAAGCTGTAATTTTAAACCGTTCAAATTGTAAACTAACATCTCGAATTGCTTCATTAGAACCATAATGAACATGTAAATCTTTGGTTTCTAAAGCTATCTCATGTTTATCTTCATTGAAGGTCATAATTCTAGATTTTTCAGTTTTATTTTCTACCATATTCTTTGACCCCCTAATGATCTATTTACTTGATGTAATTTTACGATAAAGTGCTTTACCACCGAATCGAGCTAAGAAATTAAATAAAAGCACTGCGATAATTAAGACGGCTGATGCGCCTGCAGAAACAGCTGATGCATCAGGCATAATACCTTCTGAATTAATTTTCCAGATATGAACAGCTAATGTTTCAGCTGGACGCATTGGATTTAACGGACTCGCAATATTAGCTGGATTCCAGTTTGTAAAATCTAGTGCTGGCGCACTTTGACCAGCAGTATAAATTAACGCAGCTGCTTCACCAAAGATACGGCCGGCACTCAATATAACACCCGTTAAAATACCAGGTACTGCATCTGGAACAATAACTCTCGTAACGGTTTCCCAACGCGATAATCCTAACGAAAAGCCAGCCTCACGTTGTGAATATGGGATAGAACGTAATGACTCTTCGATTGATCTTGTTAATAAAGGTAAATTGAAGAACGTTAAGGCTAATGCACCTGATAAAATTGAAAAACCGAAATTATATTGGACAACGAAAATCAAAAACCCAAAAAGCCCAACAACAACTGAAGGTAATGAACTTAAAATTTCAACAGACGTTCTAATAACCGTCGTCACCCAATTATTTTTAGCGTATTCTGATAACCAAATACCCGCTCCCAATGAAATAGGGAAAGAAATCAATAATGTTAATAATAATAGATAGAAGGAATTAAACAATTGGATTCCTACTCCACCACCACTTGAAAATGATTTTGCGGGTGATGTTAAGAAATGCCAGCTGATATGTGGCACACCTCTAACCAATATATAGCCAAGTAAGGCCGCTAAAACAAGAACGACGAATCCGGCAATACCATATAAAATACTTGTTGCGATTTTATCTACTTTTTTAGGATTCATTATTTAAGCGCCCCTCTCTTACCAATTACTCTAACAACCATGTTAAAGAATAATGACATTAATAATAGAATTAAAGCAAGTGACCATAGCGCATTATTTTCTAATGAGCCCATGACAGTATTTCCAATTCCCATCGTCAAAATACTTGTTAAAGTTGATGATGGTGTAATTAAACTTGATGGCATCAATGATGCATTACCAATAACCATTTGAACGGCTAAGGCTTCACCAAAAGCTCGTGCCATACCAAAAACAACCGCTGTCATGATACCTGGTGTTGCTGCTCTTAGAATAACTTTATAAATTGTTTGCCAACGTGTTGCACCTAAGGCCAGTGAGGCTTCCCGGTAATAACGTGGGACAGATTTTAAAGTATCAACAGTCATTGACGTAACGGTTGGTAGAATCATAACAAATAACACAAATGTCCCAGATAAAATACCAAACCCTGTTCCACCAAAAATACTTCGAACAAATGGGACCACAACTGAAAGACCAATAAATCCATAAACAACTGAAGGAATACCAACTAATAATTCAGTTACCGGTTGTAAAATTCGGCTACCCGTATTTGGTGAAATTTCAACCATGAAAATAGCTGTTCCAATAGCGAAAGGTGTTGCAATTAATGCTGATAAAAAAGTGACAAAGAATGATCCAGAAATCATTGGTAAAGCCCCAACTTCTGGCTTACCTGCTTTATCAAGCGTTCCAGGGTTCCAACTCTTTCCTAATAAAAAATCTTTAATTGATACTTTATCAGTAAAGAACGTTGCTAATCCTTTTGAAGCAACGAAATAAAAGATAGCAAGAACAATAGCGACGATTAGTCCAATACAGAAATAAGTAATTATTTTACCGCGCATCTCTAGTTTAGATGCTTTTGATTTTTTGAGTAAACTTTCACGAATCGGATCCATAACTACATCCCCTTCTTAATTGGTGTTATTTTACCTTCAACCGAACGACTCACTTGCATCTGTGTTGTTGGAATATAACCTAATTTACTAACAACCTGTTTTTGAATTTTATTTGACATCATATAAGTTAAAAATTGTTTTGTTAATCCCGTGGGTTCACCATTCGTATACATATGTTCGTATGACCAGATTTTCCATTTATTTGAGGCAACATTACTTTCAGTTGGTTTAACTTTATCAACAGAAAGTACATCGACCGTTTTATCAACGTATGAGAAAGCCATATAACTTATTGCACCAGGTGTCGATCCGACAATTTGTCGAACCATTCCCGTTGAATCTTGTTCCTGTGCATCTTTACTTTGCTTACCTTCTAATCCCCATTTTTCAAATGTTAATCGTGTTCCCGAACCAGATGCACGATTTAAAAGGACAATTGGTAAATCATTGCCACCTAGTTGCTTCCAATTTGTTAATTTACCAGTAAAAATATCTATAAGTTGTTTTTTTGAGACGTTTTTAACGCCCACACCATTATTCACAACTGGCGTAATTCCAACAACGGCAACTTGATGGTCTACAAGTTTACTTGCCTTAATGCCTGATTTTTCTTCAGCAAAAACATCTGAGTTACCAATGCTAACGGCTTTTTCTTGAACTTGACTCAATCCTGTTCCGGATCCGCCACCTTGAACATTAACAAAGACGCCAACATTTTCAGTCCCGTATTCTTCACCAGCTGCCTCAACTAAAGGTTGTAAAGCTGTAGATCCAACAATTGTAATCGATTTTCCTGAATTTGATTGTGTCTCACATCCCGTTAAAGTTAATAACATGATGGATAAAATTCCACCAATCATTACTAAAGATCCCTTTTTCATAGTAACTTCCTCCATAAATATCGATATTTAACTTATACATTAAGTTTATATTTTTAATGTAAAGGTCCTGTGGGGGTATTGTAAAGATTGTGTAAAGGTTACAACAAAAAAAGCCATAACATGACGTTATGACTTCAATCGTTATTTTAATTCTGGAGCATCAGTTTTGAATAAACTTTCGGTAGATACCCCACCGTGTTGTTCAATTAAACTGGTTTTTTCTTTCTCTTGTGCTTTTTTCAAAGTTTCAAGAGCGTCACTTTTCTTGTAATTATAGTCAGATTTATTTACTTTAGTGAAATTACTTGGTGCGTAGAATCTTAATAGATCACCCGTAATAACTTCATCTGATAATGATAATGACGTTGTAACATGTTTTAATTCTTTGTTATAAACTTTTTGTTGTGCTGCCGTTAGTTTTTCGATTTCTTTACCAGTCTTAGTGTTATACGTGGTATTTCCAACTTTTGTAAAGGTTGGTGAAACGAAATCACCATTTCTAAAGGCAACCGTTTGGTTACGATTTTTCGATAATAAATCATTACCAAATTGAACCGTATCGGTATTCTTAACGCCTAATAGATCAAGTAAAGTTGGTAGCACATCAATTTCACCACCATAAGTATGATTAATACCGCCCTTAAGGCCATTCATATGAATCATAAATGGTACCTTTTGGAACATCGTTAAATCATAACTTGTTACTTTGTCTTTACCTAAAAGCTGTGCAATAGCTTTCGGATGATTATTAGAGATACCATAGTGATCACCATACATCACAATCATACTGTCCTTATACAAGCCACTCTTCTTCAAGTAACTAACGAATTCTCCGAATGATTGATCAAGATATTTAGATGTTTGAACATAACCATCAACCGTACTATCGTCTGTATCCGTCTTTTTGATTGACGTATTCGCACTATCTAAATCATATGGATAATGGTTAGTTAGTGTGATGAGTTTAGCATAAAAAGGTTGGGGTAATTGTTCAATATACTTAACCGATTGCTTCAAGAAAATCTTATCTTTCATCCCATAACCAACTTTATAGTTAGCTTTGACATCATAATAAGGTTCACTGAAGAAATACTGGTAACCAAATGATTTATAAGTATTATTACGATTCCAGAAACTACCCACGTCACCATGGAAAGCTGCTGTAGAGTAGCCTTTTTGATCAAGAATAGCGGGTGCTGCTTGGAATGTATTTTGTGTGCCATAAGTCGTCATCGCTGAACCAGATGGTAACCCATAAAGGGATGCTTCCAACATCATTTCAGCATCAGACGTTTTACCTTGTCCAACTTGATTAAAGAAATTATCAAATGATAATGTATTTTGATCATGATAATATTTATTAATGTTAGGCGTAACTTGTTGCCCATCCCATTTATAATCGATCATGAACTGTTGGAAACTTTCTAGATGAATCACAAAAACATTTTTACCCTTCGCTTTTCCATAATACTTTATATTTGAATTAGAACGATTTTTATCCAAATACTTTAGAACTTTATCCATATCTTTAGCAGTGGCATTTTTACGTGTCGCACTTTCTTTTTGCGTTTGATAAACATTATATCCCGCATAGAAATTCAAGCCTAAATATTTAACAATATAGTTATTATCAAAAGTTCTTGTCAATAATTGAGAACGATCCTTTTCAGCTAAACCTAAGTTCCCTAAAGCTAAAAGTACAGATGCAATAGTCAGGATAAAAGCATAACGCTTTTTAATTGGGTTATAGTCAATTTTGACTAATTTAAAGACAAGAATCAAAATTAAAATAATAATATCGATATAAACAAAGAAATCAGTTGGTCGTAAAATACCGGCAATTCCCTTGTCTAGATTATTAGCTACTGAACCTGAATTTTTGATAATTCCTAGTGAAAGAAAATCTGAAAACTCACGATAATAAACCATATTTGCAAAAAGCCATGATGTTTGAATAAAATCAACAATCAGCAAAATCCAATATGATTTTTTACCCTTAAAGTAGATTGCAATTCCAAATAATAATAACGCTGTTGGTATTGGATTAATATAAAGTAAAAATTGTTGCATGCTACCTGTTGCACCTAATGTAAATTTGGTTTCATAAGCAACAACTGTTTTGGCCCAAAATAAAACGAGCGTCAAGAGGAGGAATCCCCATCTTGAGCTCAATTTATCCTGAACATATTTTAAAGTTGACCGCATCTTAGTGCCTCCATTTTTTAAGATCAGTTTTCGAGAACACGAAAATGTCTTTCAATCTATGTTTCAGTTATTGATTAACTAAATAGTAAGTCGTAAACTTCCATTGCAATTAAATCAATATCATCGAAAGGAAATTTAGTATGGTTACTTAAATCTTCTAACGTATATGCTTTCATATCTGGATCATATTCAACGATTCCCTTTTCAACACCTTCACGTTCGAAGTGTCTTGTTTGGATTTCGCCGTTATCTTCTTTTTGCATAGCCTCTAAGCGACTAATGATTGCTACTAACTGAGAATTTTTCATAGTTGTTCCCCTTTCAATATCATAGTTAATAATACCAAATTTTCTATACATTTACACCTGATTAAGCAGATTATAATCGTTTCTTAACTTGTTTTTATGCTAAACTGTTAGTTATTAGACTTGGAGGCATAAAAATGAGCTTATTTAGAAAAGATTTGAACGATCAAGTATTTAAAATAGAGGTCTCAGATATTCGTCAATTTGATGATGAAGTGAGCCAAATTCCTGATATGATTAAATTAACAATGGGTGAACCAGATTTTAATACACCCGATCATGTTAAAGCAGCTGCCATCGAAGCCATTCATGAAAATTACTCACATTATATGGGTATGGCTGGTGATATTGAGTTACGTGAAGCTGCCAGTGAATTTTTTAATGAAAAATATGACGTTACTTATGATGCACAATCTGAAATTCTAGTTACAGTTGGTGCAACTGAAGCCATCGCAACTGCCTTACAGACTATCTTCAACCCCGGCGATGCCGTTCTTGTCCCAACGCCACTCTACCCTGGCTATATGCCACTGATTACTTTAAATCGGGTTAAACCAATTTTTATCAACACACGTGATAATAACTTTAGATTAACACCTGAGATGATTAATCAAGCTGTTAAAGATAATCCAAATGAAAATATTAAAGGTATTATCCTAATTAATCCAAGTAATCCAACTGGTATTTCTTGGACCGAAGATGAAGTTATTGCGATAACTGATGAAATTAGAAAGCAAAAATTATGGGCAATTAGTGATGAAATTTATAGTGAATTAACTTATGATCATGAACATGTCTCAATTGCAAAATATATCCGTGACCAAACTGTCCTAATTAATGGTTTATCAAAATCGCATGCCATGACTGGCTGGCGCATTGGATTCTTGCTTGCTCCCAAAGCGATGACTGATGAATTAAAAAAAGTTCATCAATACTTAGTAACCTCTGCAACAAGTGTTTCTCAACGTGCTGGAATTGCTGCCTTACGTGACGGTAAAGACGATGGTCGCATAATGAATGTTGAATATAAAAAACGCCGTGATTTCGTTATGGCTGAAATGAAAAAAATGCATTTTGAAATGGCACAACCTAGTGGCGCTTTTTATATTTTCGCAAAAATTCCTGCAGGATATAACCAAGATTCTATGGCATTCTGTAAAGAACTAGCTTTTAATAATAAACTTGCCTTAATTCCAGGAACTGCTTTTGGTGATTCTGGTCAAGGTTACGTTCGCTTAAGTTACGCTTCTAGTATGGAGAATTTAGTGCTTGGGATGGAACGTTTGAATGACTACATGACACAAAATAAATAAAAATACGGCGTTATTTCTTTATACTTACTTTTTGTAAGCATATATTTAGGCTAATTATATTTCCTCTGATATTATATTCAAATAAATAAAGGAGGAATTCAAATGGTACAAGCAATTACAGATGAAAATTTCAAAACAGTTACAGATTCAGGTATAACATTGACGGATTTTTGGGCAACATGGTGTGGCCCTTGCAAAATGCAATCACCAGCAATTGAGGAATTAGAACAAGAAATAGGTGACAAGGTTAAATTTGCTAAAATGGATGTTGACCAAAATCCTAAAACAGCTGACGATTTTGGTATCATGGGAATTCCCACATTAATGATTAAAAAAGATGGCGAAGTTGTTGATACACTCGTCGGTTATCATTCAAAAGAGCAAGTTAAAGACGCTTTATCACAATATATTTAACGATTTTGAAAAGCTAACTAATAAAAGCATTGTCATTTGACAGTGCTTTTTTGTCGTTATTTTGAATAGTAATAAACTGATTAGCGATTTTAGTATTGCTTAAAGAAACACGTTCTTCTCCTTATAAAACACAAAAAAAACCATTGCCAATAATAGAAAATCTATCATCAGCAATGGTTACTATCATATTTCATTTATTTAATCTTCAATTCCAACTTCTTCTACCTTATCTGGTTTAACAACTAAAGCAAACATTCCCGCAAATAGTCCAACATAGTAAGTTAAAATACGCCATAACAACATGGCTAAAATCAATTTACTGTGACTGGTCATGAAACTAGAAAAGACAATCGCGAAGCTATATTCTGCACCACCAGTTCCCCCCGGAATTGGGAAAAGTGAAATTACCATGACAATAAGCACATGAAGTGCTGTAATCATAATCACATTCACTGATGTGTATCCCAATGACAACATAATAAAGTATGGAATTAAATAGTAAAACGCGAGTTGGAAGAATGTTAATACAAAAACGTGAAAAATCATTTTCTTTTCATTCTTCATACGTAAACTCTCTTTATGGAAGTTTTCAATTTTTGAATAAATACTTGTATTCCAGCGATCAAAACGATCCCCTTTAACGAATAACTTAACAACTAGCATACAAACATACACTAATTTTTTAGTGAATCCATACCAATACATGATCATTAACAAAGCAGTAATCACAGCTAAATGAATCACAAATCCAAAAATCACGAATACCATTAGATAATTAACTTTATCTTGAATGTATTGAAACCCAATTAGTAAACAAACAATAAAATTAATAACAATCATTGCCTGGTAAACGACAAATTTCATTAATAAAATGGAACTTGCACGACCAGCGTCCACACCTGACTGAGCCATCGCAAACAATTGTGCAGGTTGTCCACCTGTTGAAAAAGGTGTGATTCCATTAAATAATTGTTCAATCAGTGGAATACGAATTGCATTCTTAAATGTAAATTTTTTATGTTGCCCTATCATGAACCGTTGAACAACAAATGCTTCAATGACAAAGTACATACAGATACAAAATACTGCTACTAATAACCACCATATATTAATATTAACTAAAGCTTTAACGAGCGACTGAATTGATACATTTTTTAAAGAATAAGCGAATATCCCCATCCCAATTATAACCATTAACGTCAATAAACCTATGTTTTTTCGAGTCATCTTTTAGCCCTCTTTGCTCTGGTCCAAGTAAAATTGATGCCAAATTTCAGCCAATCTATCCTCAGAATAGTATGCTGATGCCTGATCTGCTTTGTCATGCAAAACTGATAACGCATTGGGATCTTCTTTTAATTTTCTCAATTTAATTTGCATACCATTAACATCTGTCGCGGCATCATAATAGCCCTCAATAACCGCTTTATAAAGATCTAAATCGCGCAATAATACAGGTGTCCCACAACTAAATGCTTCTAATACTGACATTGGAAACAATTCATTGAAAGATGGCAGTAAGAAAAGGTTAGCAATATTGTAATAATTTACTAGAGCTTCTCGATCAATAATCCCAGTAAACGTTAAATTACTAGGCGGATTATCAACTACTTTTTTTAATTCAGCATAACCGTCAGTTAACTTACCAAATGAAAAGCCACCGGCCCAAATAAATTGGATATCAGGATTTTGCTTAGCTAACTTAATAAAATCGGGCACACCTTTTCTTTCTTGAACTTGACCATCACCAAAAACAACAAATTTATCGGCTGGAATACCTAACGCATCTCTAAAAGCTTGTTTTTCTTCCACGGTTTTTTCATAAAAAACTTTTTTTGAAACAAAATTAGGAATATACGTGACGCGTTCTTTTGGAATCTTAAACGCTTCAAGTTTTGGAATAAAACTTGGATTAACCACGACAATATGATCCATTCGTTTATAAAAAGCAATTACATACCAATAAAAAATGGCTTTAAAAGGTTGTGGAATTTTAACACTTCCCTCAAGTGTTTCTGGTAAAAAATGGACATAGCCAATTTTTTTACCTCTACCTGGCATAAAAGTCGAAAGGTAATAAGGAAAATTGATGGTATGGTAATGACTAATATCTGAGCGACTATATTTATTCACACTAATTTTGAATTCAGTTGGAAAGCGTTCTTTGAGCAACTTCATCATTTCGGTATATGCGCTACCGACCCCTTGTCCTTTAACCGAATTGGCCGCAGAAAACATGTTAATTAATAGCATGGTTGAAACTCCTTTGAAAATAAATTCGTTTATAGATGACTGATTTCGTCATCCTCTTCTTCTATTTCAACATAATGAATTTGAGCATCTTGGTAAAATTCAGCAACTTTTGATCCAAATGTTGCCGCTGAAATTTCTTTTAACTTTTCTAATCTTGGCTCTGGATCAACTTCTTCATGACATCTATTTAAGTAATCAATAATATCAGTCACCATTTCAGTTTCAGATGAAAAAGTTTTACCAACTTCTGGTTTTTCCATTAACTCGTCAGTATATTTACCCGTTTTAGCAATAACCGGTGTTCCAGCAGCTAAAGCTTCGATAAACGTCAATCCTTGAGATTCTGTTACTGATGCAGACACAAATAAATCTGCTAACTGATAAAAATGGAATACCTCATCATTATCAACTTCACCAATAAATCTGACGTTGTCCTTTAAATTTAAACTTTCTGTTTGCTCTTCAAGGGTTTCACGTGCCGGACCATCCCCTACAATCAAGAGTAAAACATTCGGTACTTTTTTAATTATCGCTGGCATACCATCAATAATTTCTTGTGTATTCTTTTCAAATGCCAATCGACTTAACGCAAGCATGACTGGTTGATCTTCAGAAATGTCTAATTTAGAACGATAATCTTCTGTTTCAATTTGTTCAAATTGAGAAATGTCTACCCCTGTAGGGATAACTCGTATTTCTGATTTCACACCATACTTCTGTAGCAACGTCTGAACGCGTGTACTTGGTGCGATAATCCCGCTCATATGGAATGCAAATGTTTTTGTCATTTGCTTAACATGGTATGGTTTCAATAACTTACCATTGGCAATGTAATGTAAATAATCTTCATACATTGTATGATAGGTATGTAAACAAGGAACTTTTAAATTTCTTGCAACAAATTTACCAATCCAGCCCATAGAAAATTCAGTCTGTGTATGAATAACGTCTAAATTTAGTTCTTTTGCCACTTGGTAAGCTTGAAATAAGCCTCTAACAGCAATTCTTCTATCTGTAAAAGAAACAAATGGAATACTAGAGAATCTAAAAATATTACGTTCATATACTGTCTTATCAACATGTGGGTCAGTCGTCGTAAAGATATAGACGGTATGTCCCTCTTTTTCGAGCTCGTTTCTTAGTGTTTTTATTGAAGTCGCCACACCGCTCACTTGTGGAAAATATGTATCTGTAAAAATTCCAATATTCACGATAAGGTCCCCTTGTCTATTCTAATATAATAGTTTTAATTATATTGGTTTCTCACCCGTTATGCAATAAAAGTAGACTATTCTCATCTATTCCCAATTAAACACAAAAAAACTGATAATCGAAATTACCAGTTTTTTTGTGTTTAATTTATTTCATGTAAGATTCAACTAATGCAATAACTTCTTCATTAGTTTCACAGTCAGAAACAGCTTTATCAGCTAATTCCTTCATTTTTGTTGTATCTAATTTTTTCATTAAACTACGTGTTTTAAGAATTGACGAAGCACTCATTGAGAATTCATCAAGTCCCATTCCAGCTAAAATAGGTACGGCAATTTGATCGCCGGCCATTTCGCCACACATACCTGCCCACTTACCTTCTTTATGAGCCGAATCAATTACCATTTTAATCAAACGTAAAATTGATGGGTTATAAGGTTGGTAAAGGTATGACACTTGTTCATTACCTCGATCAGCAGCCATTGAATATTGAATTAAATCATTTGTACCAATACTAAAGAAATCAGCATACTTAGCCAAATGATCACCGTTCATAACAGCAGCAGGAATTTCCATCATCATACCGACTTCAAGTTTATCTGCTACTGGTACACCAGCGTCAATTAACTTAGTACGTTCTTCAGTATAGATAGCTTTTGCTGATTTAAATTCATCAACAGTTGCAATCATAGGGAACATAATTGCTAATTGTCCATAATGAGAAGCTCTAAGTAGAGCACGAAGTTGTGTTCTGAAAATATCTTGACGATCCAAACTAATACGGATTGCGCGATATCCTAAGAACGGATTCATTTCCTCTGGTAATGGCAAGTAAGGTAATTCCTTATCGCCTCCAATATCCATTGTTCTTACAACTACTTGTTTACCATTCATACCTTCAACTGCAGCTTTATAAGCTTTAAATTGATCATCTTCTGAAGGTAATTCACTAGCATCCATGTATAAGAATTCTGAACGGAATAAACCAACTGCTTCAGCACCATTATCTACTGCACCCTCAACATCCTTAGGTGTACCGATATTAGCAGCTAAATCAAAATGTACGCCATCAGCAGTAACTGTTTTAGCGTCTTTTAGTTCTTCCCATTCAGCTTTTTGATCAGAAAAAGCTTTTGCTTTTGCTTCATATGTTGAAATTTCTTCAGCAGTAGGATTGATAATTCCGTCACCATTGATACCATCAACAATAACCATATCACCTTCTGAGATTGCAGTCGTTGGATCACCAGCGCCTACAACAGCAGGAATTTCAAGCGTACGAGACATAATAGCAGAATGAGAAGTACGTCCACCAACATCAGTAATAAATCCTTTAACAAATTTACGATTTAATTGGGCTGTATCCGATGGTGTTAAATCATGTGCAACGACCACAACTTCTTGATCGATAAGAGCAGGATTAGGAATTGTAACTCCTAATAAATGACTCATTACACGTTTCGTAACATCACGAATATCGCCTGCACGTTCTTGCATATAAGCATTATCAGTCATATCTTCAAACATTGAAATGAACATATCTGTGACATCCTTCAATGCTGCTTCAGCGTTGACCTTATCATTTTTGATTTTATCGCCAATGTTGCCCATAAGTTCAGGATCTGAAAGGATTGTCAAATGAGCTTCAAAAACCTCGGCTTCTTCTGCGCCGAGGTTTTCTGCAGCTTTTTGTTTGATTAGTTTCAAATCTTCACTTGATGCTGCAACAGCAGCATCAAGGCGTTTGATTTCTGACTCTGGATCTTCAATGCTTACTTGCGAGAATGACAAATCGGGTTGAACTAACATATATGCTTTAGCAATGGCAATACCATCACTAGCAGCAATCCCTTTTAGCATTTTCGACATTATTCAGCAAGTCCTTCTTTCGTCATTGTTTCTGTAATAGCTGCGATTGCATCTGTTTCGTCAGCGCCATCAGCAGTGATTGTTACATCAGCATTTTGACCAACGCCTAATGACATAACGCCCATGATTGATTTCAAGTTTACTGATTTTTCTCCGTAAACCAAAGCAACGTCAGCAGTAAATTTGCTTGCTGCTTGTACCAATAATGTAGCTGGACGCGCGTGGATACCTGTTTCTGCGATTACGTGAAAGTCTTTCTTTTCCATAATTAATTATCTCCTTGATGTTCTATATTTTTTTATTTTAGAAAAATGCATAACCCACTAACAAAAGCAAAGAACACGTTTTCATTAATAAATTAAACACATTAGTCTTTAGAGACAAATAATACCATTATTTAAAAAATGATACAAGTCTTTAGTTTTTCAAACTAACATATTTGTAAATAATTTGACCTTCTCTTTGCGCATTACCAACGATTGCCTTACGTAATTTTTCTTTTTGCCAAACAAGTTGAAACGCCATAAATTCATCTGGGTTGATTGTTATTGTCTCTATTTCACCAGCAATCAATGCATCAATTTTTGCTTTATAATCTTCGCTCATTTTCAAACCTCTTTTCACTAAAATCTACTATACTAAATTCATTATAGATTAGCCTCCATAAAATGTAAAAAAGGAGTTCTAATTGCTTGCAGAATTTTTCCATATTTTGTATACTATTCATCGAAGGTCAAAGATGGTCAACATGTTTTTGATCTTAGATAAACTAAACTATACGAACGAAATATGAAAGGTTGTGACACATATGATCTGTCAAAATTGTCAAATCAATCCAGCGACAATACACTTATCAACTAACTTAAATGGTCAACATCAAGAATACGATTTATGTCAAAATTGTTATCGATTACTAAAAGATGAACAAGAGCGTTTAAGTAATGGTCAAATCCGTAATAATCAACAAGATCCATTTAGCTTTGGTAACCTTGATGATTTATTTAATGCGATTGCACCAAATAGTCAAAATAATAGTTCACAAAGAAAAGAGCAGACACCTCCTACCCAAGCTGGTAGAAATGGTGGCGCTAATAAAAATAATGGTAAGGATACAATCCTTGGTCAATTCGGTCTTAATTTAACCGATGAGGCACGGGCAGGAAATATTGACCCGGTCATTGGTCGCGATCAAGAAATTAATCAAATCATTGAAATTTTGAATCGTCGGACAAAAAATAATCCTGTTCTAATCGGCGAAGCTGGTGTTGGTAAAACAGCAGTCGTTGAAGGATTAGCTCAAAAAATTGTTGATTCAGCTGTTCCTCAAAAACTTTTAAACAAACAAGTTATTCGATTAGATGTTGTTTCATTAGTTCAAGGAACGGGTATTCGTGGTCAGTTCGAAGAACGAATGCAACAATTAATGAAGGAACTTAAAAATGATAAGTCTATCATTCTATTCATTGATGAAATTCATGAAATTGTAGGCGCTGGTAATGCTGAAGGTGGTATGGATGCCGGTAACGTTCTAAAACCAGCTCTTGCTCGAGGCGAATTACAACTCGTTGGCGCAACAACTCTAAATGAATATCGTCAAATCGAAAAAGATGCTGCGCTTGCACGTCGTTTACAGCCTATCCAAGTTGATGAACCTAGTGTCGAAGAGTCAATCGTCATTTTAAAAGGTATTCAAAAGAAATACGAAGCTTACCATCATGTTCATTATAGTGATGAAGCAATTGAAGCTGCTGCTTCTCTCTCTGACCGTTACATTCAAGATCGTTTTTTACCAGATAAAGCCATCGATTTACTTGATGAATCTGGGTCAAAAATGAATTTAACCATTAAAGCTATTGATCCCAAATTAGTTGCAGAAAAAATTAAAAACGCTGAAACTCAAAAACAAGCTGCACTAACCGACGAAGATTATGAAAAAGCAGCCTACTATCGCGATCAAGTCGCAAAATTCAAAGAATTACAAGATAGTAATACTGATTCTGATGAATTACCAATTGTAACCGAAAAAGAAATGGAACAAATTATTGAAGAAAAAACAGGGATTCCTGTAGGCGAACTAAAGGAAAAAGAGCAACAACAATTGAAAAATTTAGCCACTTCCCTTCAAGCTAATGTCATTGGCCAAGATGACGCCATTGATAAAGTGGCCCGCGCCATCCGCCGTAACCGGATTGGATTCAATAAATCTGGGCGTCCTATCGGATCATTCTTGTTTGTTGGACCAACTGGAATTGGTAAAACAGAACTTGCTAAACAATTATCAAAAGAATTATTTGGAACAAAAGAATCAATGATTCGTTTCGATATGAGTGAGTACATGGAGAACCATTCAGTTTCTAAATTGATTGGTTCCCCTCCTGGCTATGTTGGTTATGAAGAAGCTGGTCAATTAACTGAACAAGTTCGTCGTAATCCATACAGTTTAATCTTGTTAGATGAAGTTGAAAAAGCACATCCTGATGTTATGCATATGTTCTTGCAGATTCTTGAAGATGGCCGTTTAACAGATTCACAAGGTCGCGTGGTAAGTTTCAAAGATACGATTATCATTATGACATCTAACGCTGGTAGTGCTGATGCTGAAGCAAATGTTGGCTTTGGTGCAACGTCAACTGGTGCAACCCATGCCATCATTGATAAACTATCAAATTACTTCCGTCCTGAATTTTTAAACCGTTTTGATGACATCGTTGAATTTAACTCATTAAGTAAAGAAAACTTAGTTTCAATCGTAAGTATCATGCTTGATGACGTTAATAAAGTTCTTAAAAATCAAAACTTAGAACTTCACGTTACAAATCGGGTTGAAGAAAAATTAGTTGATTTAGGCTACAATCCCGCAATGGGTGCTCGTCCACTAAGACGTGTTATCCAGGAACAGATTGAAGATCAAATAGCTGACTTCTACCTTGATAATCCTGATGTAACAAAATTAGCTGCAAAAATTGAAAAAGATGAAATTAAGATATCAGCCGATACAACTACTGATGTTAAAGATTCCGACTCTAACGTTGAAAAGTAAAGGCTAAACTAAAGATGCAGACTCAGATAATTTTTTCTGAGTCTGCATCTTTTTTTATTTTATTCATTCTTTTAAATAAATAAACGATATTTCAAACACTTTTCCCCAATAATTAATCTTTTTAGGTTATAATTATGATATTAGATTATGAATGGAGCTGATTAAAATCGCCTTAAGAGATTTCTTCCGGAATATGTTGTCTGTTTTTACAAAAAATGACCAACCTACTTCCACTTCCGATATACAATTTGTATTCAATTCTGAATCAACAAAAAAATATAAGGCACCAAAACAAAAGAAACATGAAGTCATTGAAGAAAAAACTTTTCTACCAACATCTGTTTCAGATGCCACAATGATTGTTTACTATAAAGACCAAAATAATAATAATCTATCTCGTCCGCAAATTATCAGTGGCACTATAGGTAGCGATTTAAGACTTCAATTTGAACCAATCAATGATTATAATCTAGTTGGCATTTCGGGATTCACAAGTACTTTTGTAACCAACTATGGTGCTATTATTTTAAGCTATGAAAAGAAACATGGCGCTGCCGTTTGGATTTATAATCAAGATATTGATGGTGGCTACTTAATCGGCTCACCCACTTTACTACGTGGCCATTTGAATGACCCTTTCACTTATGACCCTGTCAATATTCCAGGGTTCAATTTATTGCGTGCCTCAAAAACTAGTTATGGTACTTTCACAAATGAACAACAAACCATCTACTATTATTATCGCAACATCAATTGGAAAACCGTCGATCAAATTGACGCATACATCCAGATTACAAAACGCGTACGTCCTTATGACTTACCCGAGGGTAACTCCTATCCCGCCTTCTTACCTGCTGGCGTTATTTTACAAGTATTTGAAAAAATCGAAACGAATTTGGGAACTATTTGGTACAGCATAGGTGGCAATCAATGGTTAGAAAGTACTTCTAATGTAAAAATGATTATTCAACCCAAATATGCTTTATTACCCGACAATGACACCAATGAATTTACTAAAAAAATAATCAATCACTCTGCTTCAATTGATTACATTCCTAATAAATCTGTAACTATTTACACTAAACCTTATGGTAAAAAATTACGAGTTTTAGCTGACAATACACAAGTTACTTTAATCAGTCAGTTATCATCAAGTAATGATGTTTGGTTTGAATTAAAAGATGGTGGTTTTATTGATGAAACTTACATCAAAATGCCTTACTCATTAAATTAATAAGCACTCAAAAAAGAGGTATACCAATTGGTATACCTCTTTTCGTTTATAGTTTTGATGTTAATGTAACGTTTGGATATTTGTCAGCAAACCAGCGTTCTGCGAATGCATTTTCAAACAAGAACAACGGTAAGTCTTGTCGATCTTTAACAAGTAAGTTACGTGAACTTGACATCTTTTCATCCAATTGTTCTGGATCAATCCAGCGAGCTGTTTTAGAACCCATTGGTGTCATGATAACTTCTGAATTATATTCATTTAACATTCTGAATTGGAAGACTTCAAATTGAAGTTGACCAACGGCACCCAGAATATAGTCACCCGTGTTGTAACTTCTATATAATTGAACAGCACCTTCTTGAACCAACTGTTGAATACCCTTATGGAATGATTTTTGTTTCATTACATTTTTAGCATTAACGCTCATGAATAATTCAGGCGTAAATTGAGGTAATTTTTCAAAGGTAATTGGTTTCTTCATGTTACTGATTGTATCGCCAATTTGGAAATTACCAGTATCATATAATCCAATAATATCGCCAGCTACAGCTGATTCTAAAACTTCACGAGAATCTGCCATAAATTGGGTTGAATTAGATAAACGCATTTTCTTTTCAGTTCTTGCTAATTTAACATCCATCCCACGTTCAAATTCACCTGAACAAATTCGAATAAACGCAATTCGATCACGATGATTAGGATTCATATTTGCTTGAATTTTGAAAACAAACCCAGAAAAATGTTCATTTGTTGGTTGTATCGTTGTTTCTTCAATCGTTTTATGTTCTTGTGGTGCTGGTGCATAGTTCAAATAAATATCTAAGAACGTTTTTACACCAAAGTTAGTTAATGCTGATCCAAAGAAAACCGGCGTTAAATCCCCTGTTGCGATTTTTGCTTCATCAAAGGTATTACCAGCATCGCCCAATAATTCAATTTCATCTAGCACTTCTTGATAGATACTATCTTCTTTTAAAGGATGGTCGCCTTCAATCTCACCGGCGTCATTTAAATCAACGTAGTCCATGCCTTTATCTTCTTTTTGGTAAAGTTCAATACGATGGTTGTAGATATCGTATAATCCCTTTAAGCCTTTACCCATACCAATTGGCCAGTTCATTGGGTATGATTCAACGCCCAAGACCTCTTCGAGTTCAGCCATTAAATCAAGTGGCTCACGTCCATCACGATCCATCTTATTGATGAATGTGAAAATAGGAATGCCACGCATTTTACAAATTTTAAATAATTTCTTTGTTTGTGGTTCAATTCCTTTTGCAGAATCAATAACCATGACTGCAGAATCTACGGCCATTAATGTTCGGTAGGTATCTTCCGAGAAATCCTCATGCCCAGGTGTATCTAAAATATTAACCCGCTTATCGGCGTAATCAAATTGCATAACTGAACTAGTAACAGAAATACCACGTTTCTTTTCAATTTCCATCCAATCAGATTTTGCAAAAGTACCAGATTTTTTACCCTTAACTGTTCCGGCAGAACGGACAACCCCACCGAATAAAAGTAATTGTTCTGTAATGGTTGTTTTACCAGCATCGGGATGAGAAATAATCGCAAATGTTCGGCGTTTTTTTACTTGAGTCTCTAATTCTTCTGTATTCATTTTTTGTCCTCTCTAAAACATATTACTCATAGTTTATCATAAATGATAATGAACTTCGACGTAAAAAATGATAAGGTCAATGGAACTTATTAGAGTTCTATTGACCTTATCATCCCATATTTTATTCTTTACTCTTTAAAGTATCTTTTAACCGTGTTTCGGGAATCATAACTTTCAATTCCACTAATCGAGAACCGTCCATTTTTTCCGTTTCGAGAAGTATACCATTGTGAAGTGTAATCTGTAGTTGTTCATTATTACCGGGAATTCGACCTAATTCAGTTAAGACGAATCCCGCAATTGTGTCTACGTCTTTAACGTTGATATCACAATTAAATTCATCATTAAAATCGTCAAGTGTCATTCGACCTTGTACGATATATTCATGTGCATTAATTTTTCTCAATGTATCATCAGGGCTATCTGACTCATCGTCGATATCGCCAACAATCTCTTCAATTAAATCTTCAATTGTGGCAAGTCCAACAACACCGCCATATTCATCCAATAAAATAGCTAATTGAGTGTGTGTTTTCTTCATTTCGAATAACAAATCATCAACAGCCATCGTTTCTGGAATAAACATGGGCTCTTGCATAATTTGACGTAAACTAATTCTATCGAACCCTTTTGCTCTAGCAGCTTTAAGCAAATTTTTGATATGAACAACGCCAACGACGTTATCTTTATCATCACTATAAACGGGTACACGAGAATAAGGTTGATTTAAAATAGCATCAATATTACGATCATTATCGTTTTGTAAATCAATCATAAAAGCATCAGTTCTAGCGACCATAACTTCACGAGCGAATTTCGTATGTAACGAAATAACGCCTTCCATCATTTCATATTCATCTGAATCAATAGCACCACGCTCTTCACCAGTTTGAATCATATGAACAATTTCTTGTCGACTAATAACCTCAATATTATTTTTATTAAACTTAATTGGTGTTATTTTTTCTAATGCACGGATTGAAATTGATAACAACCAGTTAAATGGTTTGAAAACAATCGCAATAAGTTGAATAGGCCCAGTCGTTGCTCTGGCAATTTTGTCTGGCATCTGTAGTGCCAATTGTTTAGGATATAATTCTCCTAAAACTAATGAAAAATAAGATAAAATCAACGTAACGATAACTACTGCAACATCATGTGCCCACACAGCACTCCCAAACAATGGTTCAACATATTTAGCCAAAGATGTTGCTGCAAAAGCTGAAGACAAGAACCCGGCAAAAGTAATACTAATCTGGATAGTTGATAAAAATGATGTCGAATTATTTAATATACCAAGAATTCTTATTGCACCTTTATCTCCAGCTTTCGCCTCTGCCTCAATTTTATTACGATTTACTGAAACTACTGCTAATTCTGCAGCTGAAAAATAGGCATTCACTAATGTCAAAATGACTAATAATAACAGCTGCAACAGCAGTTCGTGACCAGGGTCTGAACTCATTTACTCATCCGCTCCAATTCATTTGTCTTTATTTTTTAACCTACGGATATTATACACCTATTAACATGCAGAAATCCGATTGCTAATTGCTAGTTGTCTCATCACTAGTTGAGCTCGTTGAACTAGTTGTATCTGATGTTGAACTAGAATATGATCTTGTTGTGTTATCGGTACTAGAAGTATCTGAACTTGTTGTACTATCTGAGCTTGTATCAGCATTAGAGTATGAACTTGCTGTACTTGTACTATCTGAAGTTGTATCGTCATTAGAGTATGAACTTGTTGTGTTGTCTGAAGTAGTATTATCAGAACTTGTATTATCTGTGCCTGTTGTATCTGAAGATGTAGTATCTATACTTTTTCCACTTCCAGCAACGACCTTAAGCGTTTGCCCAGGTCTTAATGTTGTATTTTCCATGTCATTTAATGCAATTAGTTCCTTCACTGTCATATCATGGCTTAACGCAATAGATGACAATGAATCACCATAAACAACAGTTATCGTATCCGTATCAATATTAGAACTTGACGACGAAGACGACGTTGATTTACTTTTTTTAGACACAGATTTTTTCTTTTCAGTTTTCTTCTTTTTTGATTTTGGTTTTGATTTTTCACTAGACTTACTCTTACCATATTTCGATTCAGCTAATTTTTGTTGTTCAGCGTACTCCTTTTTTTGTTGGTCAGATGACCCACGAGTAGCAACCCACTCAACGACGTCATGACCAGCCTTCGTACTAGCTAATATCGTCCCACCACCGATACACACAACTGCAACTATACCAATAATTACTTTCGTTCTTAATTTCATAACTTCCTCCGAGTTAACTCACATTTATTTAGGTACTTTTATTTTTTGTCCTACATGCAAAAGATTTGATGATAATTCATTGATGTCCATCAATTGATCACTGGTTGTATCATTGGCAGTCGCGATACTTGATAAACTATCCCCACTACCTACCTCAAACATCTTCGTACTAATTTTACTGATACTTTCTTTCTTTTCACTACTTTCCTTCTTTTCACTACTTTCTTTTGCTGCTGACTCAGAACTAGCCACCCTTTCAGATGACTCTCTAGCTAGAACGGATTCACTTTCTGCCTTAGCTTTAGCAAGCGACTCATTCTGCCGCTTTTTTTCAGCAGACCGTTTGGCTGACTTGCTTGAAGCAGCTTTAGCTGATTTAGATTTAGAAGATGCCACCACTTTTTTAGAGACATCAGCTCTACTAATTGAGCTTGAAATTGCTATTTTTTTTGATTCACTTACAGACTTCTGACGTTGGGCGATTGAACTCGATTCTTGCTTGTCATTGTTCATTTGAACATACTTGGCAGAAACTGTTCCTATCACTGCTAAAATCAAAATACCAATAACCATCAAAGCTAGTTTACCGTGCTTTTTACCATTTTTCTTTTTTAAAAAATATTTTGTATCGTCAAATGCTTGTCCGTTATAAAAGGCATCTCTACGACGCAACTCAATTGATCGAGGCATATCAGGATCAAAATGCGTTTTTTTATATTGTGTATATAAGGTCTCTACACTAAATGATTTACGTTCTGAATCACGTTGTTTATCGTACTCACTTCGTTTCTCATCAGTCAAACTATCGTACCAAGCAACAAAATCTAAATAACTCATAACGACTTTTTCAGACTCACCGATATCCATCAGTTGACCGTTTTGAATCCAGGCAATTCTGTCTGTTAAGAACTCCATTTGTTGTAAATCTTGACTAGCAAGTACAAAAGTTTTGCCCTCTGTTTGTAGGCTTTTAATTTTATCAACCGTTTTTTGATAAAAAATATCATCTAATGCTGATAGAATACCATCTAAAATAATAATATCAGGTTCAATGAAGAAGGCCATTGCTAACTCAACTCGCGCACGCATATCGGGAGAGTAATCTTCAATTTTACTTTCTTTTAATACCCCTAAGTCAGCAAAATTTAAAACATTATTCAAAGTTTGATCACTATTTTTGTAATCAATCTTAGAATCAGTAATTGCTTCTTGAATATTTTGCACAGCCGTTTTATCGCGTTTTAATTGTGTCTCATATGATACAATCGTCGTGTGACCGGCCATCGTTAGAAAACCCGTTGTTTGTTTGGCTTTACCGGCTAGAATGTCAGATAACGTTGCTTTCCCTGAGCCACCCATGCCAATAATACCAAAAAATTCACCACGATAAATATCAAACGAGATGCCCCTTAAAGCCCAATAAATATCTTTCGAATCTTTATCAATTTTTCGATTTTTTTTACTTGTTATACCTTTTGTAACATACTCTAATCGAATTTTATAATCTTCCATTTTATCACCATTAATCATTCAGTTATTTTAATTCTCAATAATAACATGTATACACTTACGCTTATACAATTCTACCATTAATCACTAAAAATTAACATCTTATCCGATGTTATCAGTATTTATATTTTAAAAAATAAAAAGCATATCCTCCCAAAAGGAGAATATGCTTACTTACCTAAGATAATGTCAGAAACTTTTTGAGAAGCTTTTCCATTATCCCATTCAATAAATTTATTTTGAAAATCTTTAAATTGTTTTTCGTAACCAGGATAATCACCATTTTGCGTATAGACATCCAATTGTTTATAGAAATCTGGTTCTTTTTCTACGATTGGTCCTGGCGCTTCCATCTCAAAGTTGATATAAAAGCCGCGTAGTTCATCCCGATAATGTTCTAAATCATAACAATAAAACATCATTGGTCGATTCAAATTAGCAAAATCAAACATCACTGACGAATAATCCGTAATCATCATATCACTCATTAAATATAATTCAGTAATATTTTCATCTGCCATTATTTTAACACGATCTTCAAATCCTTCGATATTAATACTATTCTTAACTAAATAATGAGGCCGCATAATTAAAATAGTATCGTCTGATACATGTTGAAAGAATGATTCGAATGAAAAAGCCATTTCGAATTTATAAACACCCTGAGTATAAAAGCTATCATCACGCCATGTTGGCGCATAAAGAACCACTTTAGCATCTTCATTACCAAGATACGTTTTCTTTAAAGCTCTAATATCTTTTTCATTATTATCCGCATATAAAATGTCATTCCTTGGGTATCCAATATCCAAGGATTTATTTTTAAAAGCAAATGCACTTTCAAAAATTTGCTTTGAATAATGATTAGGCGCTATTAAATAATCCCAACGTGCTGTTTCCACTTTAAAATTAGCATGGTATAACGCTGTCGTTGTACCTGGCATTGAAACATTTTCAATATCCATTCCTAAATGTTTCAACGGTGTCCCGTGCCATGTTTGTATATATGTAGTCTTCGGATTCTTTTTCCACCAAATAGGTAATCTTGAATTAAAGACCCAAAATTCAGCCCTCGCCATTTTGATAGTCCAAGAAAATCCAAAGCGTTTAATTAAATTAATTTCCGGATATTGTTCTTTTAATTTAGTGTACATGCTTGGTTTAACGCTAAAATATAAAAGCTTCGCATTTTCTTCACCAAGATCTCGTCTAGTCTGCTTGTAAATGGCCATCGGGTTATCGTTAACATCGCGCCCATTAAAGCTTTCAAAGACAACTTGGTGTTTTTTAATTGAAAATTTAATTGTAAAATCATTTAACGTTATTAAAATTTGGCGACCAATCCGCTTAACCACTTTTTGGACTATTTTTTTAATTTCATTCATTATTTTGTTCTCCTTACTACAAAAGATAAAATAATAAAATATTTTACAAGTTCATCCCTAAATCTTTTTTAATTTTTGTTGTTGAAATACCATCTGTTCTTGGTAAGTAAATAACTTCACAGTAATCGCTTAAAAAGTCAAACTTACCTGCCCAATCATCACCCATCACAAATGTATCAATCTGATTATCGACGACGTCACTAATTTTTTGGTCCCATTCAGTTTCTGGAATCACTTCATCTACGTACTTAATTGCTTCTAAAATGAACTTACGATCTTCATATGATGTGTAAGCCTTTTTCCCTTTAATTGCGTTAAATTCATCTGTTGAAATACAAACTGTTAAATGGTCGCCCATTGCTTTAGCGCGTTGTAAAATACGTACATGACCCTTGTGTAATAAATCGAATGTTCCATAAGTAATTATTTTTTTCATGTTTTTGCTCCTCCGTCGTTATCAATAATAATTTATTTTATCATAAACTGTTATGACTGTCTTATTTTTCCTGCAATTGTCTAATATCGTAAAAGTATTTAATAACAACTTTTACAACAGCATATAAGGGAATTCCTAAAATCATTCCTAGAAGCCCAGCAATGTTACCAGCTACTAGTAATAATACAATAATCGTCAATGGATGTATATTTAATGATTTGCCTATAACATTAGGATAGACAAAATTACCATCAATTTGTTGGACAATTAACACAACAATCACGACAAAAATAACCATTTGAGTAGACTGTGTTACCGCAATAATCAGTGCTGGGAAAATACCAATATAGGGTCCAATATAAGGAATAATATTAGCAAGGCCAGCCACAACTCCTAGTAACAAAATATACGGCATACCAATAATTGAATAACCAATAGCGGTAAATACCCCAACGAAAATACATTCAATAGCTTGTCCACCAATGTACGCTGAAATTGTATCACCCATGCGGTCAAGTAACTCAACGAGCTCATCCCCATGTTTTTCTGGAACAAGTTTTTTAAGCGTTGGGACTAGTTTTTGACCATCTTTTAACATATAGAACAACATCACAGGTACTGTCAGTGCAACAACTGTCACACTCGTTACAACCCCAATCATTGATCCTATCGAGTTCGTCAAATTGGTTGCAATTGATTTGAAGTAGGTCCCAATAGAATTTTCAAACTGGTTTAAATAGCTAGTAAAATCAATTTCTTTAAACCAAGCATATTTATTTAAATGATTAAACGTATCTTTTGACGACTCACTAACTGCATTTGCATAATCTGGTAGGTTAACCACCAATTGACTTAGCTGACTGACTACTCTCGGAATCAGGTACCCTATTAAGGCAACTAAAAGAATTGCTAGGAATACAAATAGAATGGCAACTGACAACGTTCGAGAAAATTTGAATTTTTTGATTTTTATTTTCATTAAAAATTTAACGACCGGATTAAATAAATAAAATAAAAACCCAGATATAATAATCGGAATAAATAATGTGGAAATAAACGTTCCTATTGGACTAAAAATAAAACTTATTTTTGTACACATCCAAATTAACGAGGCAACGATTAATAATTCAAGTGACCAAAACATCAATTTAGACTTTTTTAATCTATCAAGCATCGATATGGTTCTCCTTTAATTTATGTATAGTAATTTCATTATACCGTAACCTGTCTAACAATTATAGCGTTTCACTTATCCTCATTATTGAACGATAAATTAATTCAAAAAAAAGACGCCAAATGGCGTCTTTAAACTGCTTAATTGATTACTTCACTTTTATCAATCCAACCGGTTGTCCCATCACTCATCGTGATAAACAGTAATGTCGAACCGACTTTATTTTTTTGAATAGGATCAATTAAATAACCCGTTTTATTCACGATACCTTCATTTGTAACTCTGGCATCAATATTTTTTACAAATTTATAATTTTTAGATCCATAAACCTTTGACCAAACTTCAGCACCATCTTGAACATGGACGGTCGTTTCTTCAACTACTGTTTCTTGAGCTTCATAAACGCGTCCATTCATGACAAAATCAACTAACCGTTCAGTTGCATGTCCATCATCCCAAGCATTATAAGTCGCTACAAATTGATCATAATTGTGATGGCGTTCATCCGTTGCAAATGCTCGTTTAATCTCAGTAATGACAGCATCTGTATCCTTAACGATTGGTCCTGGTACTTCTTTTTCGTAGTCAAAGTAAAAACCACGAATATCATTTGCATACTCATCTAAATCATATGCAAAGAAAATAATAGGACGTTTTAACGCTGCAAAATCAAAGAAAACAGATGAATAATCTGTAATCAACAGATCACTAATAAGATATAAATCATTAATATCTTCATAATCAGCAACGTTCAGCGCAAAGCCTTCATAATCAGTTAAATCTAATGAGTTAGCAATTAAATAATGCGTTCTAACAAGAACGATAATATCATCGCCAAGTTCTGCTTTCATCTTATCTAAATCAAGATGTAACTTAGCCGTGAAATAATCAGCTTTAACGTATTCATTATCTCTCCAAGTAGGTGCATATAGAATAACTTTTTTGTTTGGATTAATTTCTAAACTTGCTTTAATACGATTGATATCTGTCTGTGTATAATTCGTTAAAATATCATTTCTAGGATAGCCAGAATTAATCATTTGGTTACGGTTCAAACGGAATGCACGTCTGAAAATATCTGACGAATATTCATTTGGCGTAACAGAATAATCCCAACGATCAGAATCTTTTGTAACTTGGCTATGATATTTAGCAGCATCAACGCCAGGCATTGACCCTGTATTTACGTCAACACCAATCGTTTTTAATGGCGTACCATGCCATGTCTGAACAATTGTTGTACCTTCAGGTTTAACCCACCATAATGGTCGACGAACATTCGTAAACCAATATTTTGCTCGAGCTTGTTTGAAAATACCTTTAAATGAGAATCGTGTCACATAGGGAATATGATTTTCTTTAAAATAAGCAACATAATCCTGGTTCACATTCCAGTACATCTTATATTTAGGGTAACGGTCTTTCATGTATTCATAGATAGCTTTTGGATTATCACTATATTTACGACCAAAGAAACTTTCAAATATAATAATATCTTTCTTTGACATTTTACCGATAATACCAAATGCTTTTGGATACCATTTATTAAACTTAACGATCTTTTTAATTTTATTTCTAATTACTTGAACGCTTGGTTCTTGTGGTAATAAGTGATCGCTAATCATTGCTTCAAAAACTTGCTTTGAAGCATCCCCTTGACGACCATACGTACAAAATTTATCATAAAATTCAATCAATTGTTGCGCGTAGGTTGTCTGTAGATGATTAAAATCGCTTAATTCGTCAATTATTTTTGCCGTTGTATCCACAATTGGTCCTGGAACCGTACCATTATAATCGAGATAAACACCTCGTGTATCTTCTGTATAATCTTTTAAATCATATGCAAAGAAAATCATTGGTCGTTTAAGATGTGCGTAATCAAACATTACTGAACTATAATCAGTAATTAACGTATCCGCAATTAAATATAAATCTTCAACTGTTGGATAATTAGACACATCAAAAGTAAATCCTTCAAATTCAGTTAGATCAATTTTATTGGCAACGAAATAATGTAGCCTTACCAATAACACATATTCGTCACTCAATTTAGCTTGCATTTGTTTAATATCTAACTCAAAATCAAATCCGTCTTTATTTCGGTAGGTTGGTGCATATAATACGACCTTTTTATCCAATGGCATGCCAATAGATTCTTTAATTTTAAGGATATCAGTTTCATTATTCTTTTTATAAAGTACATCATTTCTTGGGAAGCCAGAGTGAACAACCTCTTTTTCAAAATTAAATGCGTGACTAGCTGTTTCATCCATATATGGCGAAGGTGAAACAAGATAATCCCAACGCTTAATTCGTTTCATGAAATTATTCTGACGTCCTTTTGAACCATCTTTGAAATAAGGTTCATCAAATCCCATCGTTTTCATGAAGGTTCCATGTAACGATTGAACTTCAACTTGTCCTTTTCGTTTTGCATATTGGTTAGGGAGGTTAGTATTTTCAATAAAATACTTAGCTCGCGCCATGTAATACCAATACTTTTTACTGAAGTAGCGAACTCGTTTACCATTGCCGGTTATTGTTGTATTCGGATCCTTGAATAACCAGACACATTCATAATCTGGCATGTTTTCTTGGACATAATCATAAATGGCTTTTTCATTACCATTGAAATAAGCGCCCCAATAACTATCAAAGACAATCGTTTTCTTCTTTAAAGGTAATAAACGTTGTAGCGGGTAATATAGTGAGAAGTTAATTGCCCGTTTTCGTTTGGTTGCGTCCTGCTTATCCCACGATAATTTTTGGTTTAAAACCAAAAAATTGTTTTTTGTTTCGTATAATGATGTTCTTGCTAAATGATTTGTACGACTTTCTAGCGTTTCTACACGTTCTGGTTCAGTTGTAATTTGCGAACGAACAACTTGGTCAGCACTATAAAAATCAAGATAAAGATTATATTTTGCTGCCTTAATGAAACTGTCTTGTTGTTCATTAATTAAATTCAAATTAACGATTATTTGACCGTTATCATCGACAGTAACGTCATTAAATTGATATTTATATTGTTCCTCTTGATCGATTACACGTAAAACAATTTTTTCTGCTGAACTTTGAAACAATGTATTTTCAGCGATTAATCGTAGCCGACTATTATCTAACCACTGGACATCCATTAGTTTTGAAAAATGTGGTGCGATATTTAGTCCAATCATTTCCTTCATATTCTTTTGAACGAGTAAACTATATTGTGCTATTTCATATTCTTGCGGTTTATCAACATGTTCAAACTCATAGCTTAATTTCAATTCTTTTTCATCAATTAACTGGAGTCTTTTTTGTGTTACAGAACTTAACTCGGCTACTTCAGTTATTGAGAATTCAAATTTCACTTGATGTTCACTAACATTTATTTTTTGTCCACTAATTTGAGGCGCAATTTCATCATCACTATTTTCAGTAACAATTAACTTCGTACTTTCAGGATTATTTAACCATGTAGAGACCACTAATTTACTATCATTCACACTAATATCTTGAATTAGATTAGCTTGAACATTTTTTTCCGTCTTTATTTCATTTGCTGTCAAAGTCATCGCATTAAAAGCTAATGCCCAGTCAAAACTAAAATCAGTTTTAATTTGATAATCATTACCAGAAAAAATATTACTTATAAATTTACGCTTAGGATTAGCTAAAAATTCCGTCACATTAATATTTTTAACTTGATAATTAACTTGTATTTTCCAAATGCCGTTTCCTAATATTTTGTATGCCTCTTGTTGATCAAATGACATTCTAAAATAACGATAGTTACGGTGCTTAAATAAATGACGACGACGCTTGACGGTTTCTCGTTCAAACGTAATTGGCATTTCTTTCCCATTTATAATGTTAATCAAATTAACCGTAAATTTTTCGTCTAATTTTTTTGTAACTTTCAATTGATTGAGTTGCAACCAACCCTTAATAACTATCTCACTTGTCATTTCATCAGAAAAAACATTTAAGATTCGTTGTTCGAATTTTTGTGATTGTCCCACATCAACCGCTTTAGCAACATCTAAAGAGATAGCCGGATCTTCATATTGATAGCGATTATTTTTTTCAACAATTTTTCCAATATTTCTACGACGATAACTATATTTTTTTAAGTCTTTAATATTCCCCTGTAACACAGCAGCATATTGAATTTGATTTTTAATTGATAATTGCTTAAATAATTCTGGATTAATCGTTCTAATAAGTAGGACTGTAATTTTTTGAAATTCTAATATGTAATCTTCTTCCGATTCTCGAATATCTTGCATTGATAGCGGAATATCAGTTGTTAATAATTTCAGATCAAATGCATCCATAACATTTTGAGTTGCCCCATATTTTTTCATGTATGAACGCGTTAACTCTAGCATTTCCAATCGGTCTTTATAATGTTGAATATCATTACCTCGACTTTGAGTGATAGATTTGCTATCACCTTCACGCCAACGCCATTCGTATACAATATCAGTAATAATATCAATATGGTTAGCCAATAAATGAGCTGCCATCATCACAGGAATATCTTCATATAACATTCCCACAGGGTAGCGCAAATTATTGTCGATAAACAAATTTAATCGATAAACTTTATTCCATGAAGTTGTGTCATAAACTAATTCTGGGTGTTCTGCAATTGATGTTTCATAAACAGTATCTTTAATAGCAAATTTATGAATGTAAGAACGTGAACTACGTTTAGAATTAAATCGTTTAACTGCACCAGTTGCCAAGTCTGAATCAGTCATCTTTACCGACCCCATCAAAAGACTGTATGCGTCAACTGGTAATAAATCATCCCCATCTACGAAGGCAATATATTCTCCGGTAGCGGCTTCAATTCCTGCATTTCTAGCAGCACTAGGTCCAGCATTTTCTTTGTGAATTGCTTTAATATTGTCAAAAAGTGATACATACCGATCCATAATTTCGGCAGTCCCATCAACTGATCCATCATCAACTAAAATAATTTCTAATTGTTCATAACTTTGGTTAAGAACTGATTCAATACTTTCTTCAATGAACTCTTCAACATTGTATCCCAAAATAACAACTGAGAGTAATCCATTATTTTTTGTCATTATTAATTGTATTCTCCTTAACAATTCTTTTGTCCAAATATCTAATAATTATATCATTCCTATTTATAATAATATATTTTTTTTATATTACATTCCATGGTATTTAACTGTTCCATAACTTTTTGATCAGTATTAATAACCCCGTTCCATTCAAATAATGAATTGGCCTATCAGTCATATTCATGTATAATTAGAAGGCACAAAATATATTTTATAGGGGAGTTCTAAATTATGAAAATCAGTAAATTCATTGGGATCACATTACTGTTTACAGCACTTGGCTTAGGGATAGCCAGTCACAGTACATCTAGCTCTGTCTCAGCAAAAGTTAAACTATCATCTTCAAAATACATTGCACATGCGCCTGTTAGAATTAAAACGAAAGCTTATAATGTTTATGCTTACCCTCGAACTTTAAATTCAAAATCAAAGTTCATGCACTATGGTTCAAGTTATCATTCAACAACTTTTTACATCACAAAAACGATTAAATTATCAGATGGAAAATCATATTCTTGGCTAGTTAATGGTGCTGGAAAAGCGTATGGCTATATAAATACCAAAGCCACAACCGTTTATGCATCTCCCAAAACAGATAAATCAGATAGTAACCATACACCTGTTAGAATTAAAACAAATGCTTATAATGTTTACAGTTATCCAAGAGCATTACACGGTGCTTCTACATTTATGCACTATGGTACTAGTTATCACTCAACCACTTTCTACATTTCCAAAAAAATTACAACGGCATCAAATGTAAGCTACTCAAAACTAACATATAGTGACGGAACTTTGTATGGTTATGTGAATACTAAAGCATTAACGAATTACGAAACCGTTAAAGATATCAAAACTTCTTCATCAAAAACTAAATATCGTATCACGTCTGACATCTCTAACATTCATAACGCACCACTAAACACTATTTATGGAAATAAAACAACACATTATTCAAAAAATTACTTCGATACTGATTTATATATCACCAAAACAGAAACACGAACACAAGATGGCGCTAAATTTTCATATGTTAAAACTGGGAAAAACGATCTCGGTTGGATTTATAGTGGCTATTTAGCAGCCTGGACACCTGCTACAGATGTTCTTGTTGATATGCATGATGGTAGCCTAGATACAGGCAATAAATTAGCAAATACTGCGGCTACTAATTTCTATCAAAAAAAGCCTAATTATTCTTCAGTTGATGCAACAACAAAATCAGGTAGTACTTATAATGCAACTGGTTCAAAACAATTTAAAACAAATTATTTCTTAACTGCTTCATATAAATCAAGTGGTGATTGGGGTAATATACAAGGATTTGTTATCAATGGTCACTACCTTTATGCATCAATCTCAACTGATTCGAAAAAAGGAACTGGTAAGATTGTCCGTTTTGATACTGATAAGATGAACGCATTAAATCTAAATAATAGTAAGGGATTTGGAGAATTATGGCAGGCTTTTTACTACCTCCGTCAATCGCAATCTCTTAGCTACTACAAAGCAAACTACCCTGCTTCAACTTATAAAGGTAAATATAATTTCTATGTTTCTAAATATAATGCATACAAAAAATATGAATCTATCATTAAAGTCGGTCCTGAATTCATAATAGGCCATGGTCAATCTTTAGATTATAAAACAAATGGTTCAAATAAAGGTCTCTACATGTATCGTGATACAAGCTCAAAATCACTTACTGAATCCGACACAGTAACTATTCAACATATCAATTCGTCAACGCTAGCACCTGATAACTATACTAATATGCAATGGAACGATGGTTATGGTAATTTTATGCAAAGTAATAATTTAACTTTTGCAGATAACAATAACTTCTATTCATACACAATGATTGGTAGCGGATCTGGTTCAGCCGGTAAGTATATTCGAATTTGGAAGGGATCTATAGATGCCGACAATAAAGTCACCGTAAAAGTCGTTGGACAATTAGCCAACCGGGTGGGTGACTCTCCACAATCAATTGCTTATAGTTCAAAAACAAATAAAGTTTACCTCGTAACAGATGACGCTTTTGTCGCTGTTAACGCTTCGAAATTAACAGTTGATAATAATCATAACAGTGCCTTAACAACAAATGATGTTTCGTATACCCGTATCAATTCTTCACGAGAAACTGAAGGGATGCAAATCATTAACGGTTACGCCTACATGTTATTTAATAGAACACCTGAGTTAATTAAGTCAACAACAGCCGGTTATTAATCAACCATTGTTGTAACTATAGTTATCCTAAAAAATAGCAACTACCATTTTAAAAATGATAGTTGCTATTTTTTATTCTAAATTACTATGGCTCGCCTTCGCCTGATCATTTGATACGTTGTCTCTACGACTTACCTTCAGCACTAATGCATCCAGAGCAATATGCACACTTTGATCAAATAGCGTACTCAATAATTGGATTGACTTTACACTATTATCAGCTTTTGTTGCACCAGGCACAACGACAACTGAGTTAGATACTTTCGCTAAAGGAGACTCGCCGTTACTTGTAAGCCCGACTACTTTAACGCCAATTTTCTTAGCACTTTCAGTTGGTTCAAGTACACTCTTAGTTGTCCCAGAGCCAGAAACAGAAACTAGCACATCCCCTTCTGCAATTGACGGTGTAATTGTCTCACCAATTACAAAGACCGTATAACCGATATGCATTAATCTCATTGCGAATCCTTTTGCCATTAACCCAGATCGCCCAGCACCTAAGATAAAAATTCTTTTATCTTTCGTAATTAACTTCTCAGCACCATTTAATTGGTCATCACTAACTTTAGCAATGACCGCGTTAATTTCATCCATTATTTCATCAAGTAAACTCATTTAATAACCTCCATAAATTTTTTTGCCATATCTAATGGTTTCTCATTATTCATTATTTTACCACCAACAATGATTCTTTCCACGATACCTTGAACAGCCAATCTTTTTGCCTGTTCAATATCAATACCACCGGCAACCGCGATTTTTTTTATATTTGGAAATTTAGCATGGAATTCAGCCACCGCTTTTACGGCATCAAAATCTTGATCTTTCTTATCATGTGAGTAATGTAATCCAAAAATGGCTTCATCAAATTTTTGTAATTTTTCAATTTTCGTCTCATCTACTTCCAATAAATCTATCAGAATGTTTTTTTTCTGATTAACCGTTAATTCATAAACTTGTTCAATCGTATCAATTGACGAACTTGCCATAACCGTTAACGTATCCGCGTTAGCAGAGAATCCCTTTTCAAATTCATAAACACCCTCATCAATTGTCTTTAAATCAAATAATACTTCTGATTGATTAACTTTTTCCGTAACAGATTTTAACGCATTTATCCCATAATCTTTAATCAAAGAGGTCCCAACTTCGATGACATTGACAACACCATCTAAGTAGCTGACGCTCTCCATAAGGTCTTCTAACGTAACGCGATCAATAGCGACTTGTAATTTCATTATTCCTGTACGCCTTCCTTTTTATAAAAATCCTGTAGTTCTTTAGGTGTTGGGTAGCCATCATTATCACCTGGTGTCTGAACTTGAAGCGCACCAACTGCATTTCCTCGTAAAACGGCTGACTCCATAGATTTGTTTTCCAATAATGCTGTAATAACGCCTAATGCAAATCCATCGCCTGCACCAACAGTATCCACAACTTTATCCACTTTGAAGCCTTTAATCGTTTTCATACTACCATCTGAATTTTTGATAAATGCACCACTTGCACCTATTTTAACAATTACCGTTTTTGTCCGTTTGCCTTTTAAATAAAAGTCGGCAATTTCTTCTGGATTATCACTGCCCATCAGAATTTTTCCTTCTTCAACACCTGGTAAAACAACATCTGCATAACCTGCCAGTTCATTAACGGTCGCAACCATATAATCTTTACTTTTCCACAATGTTGGTCGTAAATTAGGGTCAAATGTAATGAATTTTTGGTTATCCACAAGGCGTGTTAATAACGTTCTAAATGTTTTTTCGGCCACATCTGAAATAGCTGGGAAAATACCAGACATATGCGCTATTTTAACATCATCTAAATTTATTGCATCAATTCGATCACTTGTTAAATGAGCTGCAGCTGACCCTTTACGGTAATTAAAAGTCTCTGGGTCACCCGTTGATACGAGTTGTTTCAATTGATGCCCCGTCCAATGATTTTCACTTTCGCTAATATAATCGATACCCACACCATGTCCTGAAATAATACTCTTCGCGTATTGGCCAAAAGGTTCTGTTCCAACTCGAGAAACATATTCAACATCATGCCCTAAGCGTTTAACTCCGATCGCTACGTTTAATTCTGCGCCACCTAATATTTTCACATAATTAACTGATTCTGATAAGCTTTGATCCATATCTTTTGAGGCAAATGTAATGATTGGTTCGCCAATTGTTATAACTTCACTCATTATATTTTCTTCCCTTCATGTCTCTTAATTTTAACCGAAAAAGTAATAAACTAAAACTTCATTAATAATTGAAACAAACCACATGATTGGAACACCTCTTTTTAATAAATCTTTTGATTGAACTTTCATATAATCAAGGCCCCAAACATTCCATGATTGCGTGATTCCTGTTGAAACAGCAAGAAGCGCAGGCACATAGAGAAGTGGTAATAAGAAGGCATCATTGAACAACCCGGTTCCCGAAAGAACCGCTGCAGTTGCAGCTCCAGCACCCCAAACATGTAACGGACCTCTGAATAACGCGAGCGGTGCTAATACTCCAAATACAATAGCAAGGATTAAATGGTCATGCGGTAATATCAGACTAAATACATGTTGAAACCTAACAGCGTTCAACTGAGCAGCACCAGCAAACATCACTAACGCCATTAAAAACATAATCAATCCTGCGATATCACCAATCGCTTTTTGAATCGTACTATTCAAGAAGTCGACGAAATTTTTATATCCTTTCATATTTCCAGTAACAGCTATCGCAAACAATGTTGCTAAAGTTAATCCTGGAATAGCATCCCAGCCGAAAATCATATTCATAACGACCGGAATAATTGGTGCAACAAATGCAATTTTTGGTATGGGGCGACTTTCAGAATTTTGTTGTGTCTCACCAATAATTTTTAGATTTGAATCAACATTTTCTTGAGTAAATTTCTTGCGATGTAAAACTAAGAAAATAATTACCGCGATTAATTGAACTGTCATTGCTGTCCAACCGAAGATTAAGTATTGTCCGCCGTATACGGCATTTGGAAAAAATGCTTTAATTTGATTGAATAAAACAACATTAATGTACATTGGTGCCCCAATTGACATGACAAATGCAGTAAGTGCGATGTCTCTTGGAATACCTAGGGATAACATGATTGGTAATAAGATAACCCCTATCGCAATCACAGATCCCACTCCGTATGCGCTTACAAAAATAAACGCTGTTACCAAAACAATTAAAATAGCTGCTATTAATGGTCGTTTTTTCCCAACTTTTTTTGTTGCTTCTGAAATTGCAGGCGCAATCCCACTATCAACAAGAACCCTTCCGAACCATGATCCAAATGCAATATAGATAATTGTCGGTCCATAATTCAATGCTGGTTCAGCAAATACTTTTTGAACTGCCTTATCGAATGGAATTTGTCCAATGATAGACCATAAAATAGCCATTACGAAGAACCCGACCATGATGTTTCCACCCTTTAAAATATAAATAATAAATCCTACAAAAGTGATTAATAATAAAATCGGTATTAGGGTTGCCATAAGCTAGTCCTCAATTTCTTTTTTTAATAACACTATCTGGGATTGAATTAACGCTTTGTTATCCATCGGATATTCAAGAGCGAAAGCCACTTTTTTTGGTAGATGGGCTAAAATAGCTCGCCAATCAAACATTCCTTCATCTAAATTTTTCGACGTCATTAAGTTTCCAGCATTATTAATAACGTTTTTCAAATGGATATAGTCCGTGTATTGTGAAAGCTCATCTGCACTCTGAATAGCATCTTGTTTCGTAAAAGCCCAATTACCAAGATCATAAACATAACCAACAGGCACATTTTGTCGTTTAGCACTTTCTAAAAATGTCGTTAATGCCTTAACACTGCCACTTAATGCAGTTTGATCATTTTCAACATTCATTGTTATTTTGTCTAAAGGAAATTCACTAAAAGCCTGCTTTAAATCTCCAGTAAATGCCGCAAAATTTCCAATATTAAATTTAATTTTTTTGATTCCCATAATTAAACCTTCTTGAAAATAAGTAACTAATTTAGGGTTTAACGTGCCATTGTCTAAAAAAACTTGATCAGGAACACTATAATTAACAATTAATCCGTATTGTTTTGCTTTTTTTGCAACTTTGGGTAATTCACTATCTAAATCTTTAAAATATTCACGTCTAACTTCGATACCGTCAACACTTAATTTTGAAACGCGATCAACCAATTCATCCTGTTTAATTCCATTTTCTACATCATTCTCAAAAATCCATGTATTTAAAATAACTGTCATCATTTTTCCTCCAATATTAATATTTATTGAGTTTCTTTACCCTATTCATTAATGTCTCAAAATTCATGTCCTCGAATTTTTCTGCATTTTTATTATCAAAATTTTCTCGTTCTATCTCGTTAAAATTTTCTGCTAAGTAATATGCCGTCAAATAGGCTGCAAGGTAATTCTTAGCCGTTTTCACCATGTTTTCATCCTCAAACTTAGCCTCTACAGTTGTAGAGGCAAAGCCCAACGCAAATTTATCAACATCTAAAAAAGTTCTTTTATCCATTTTTAGCGCCTCCAATTCATTATCTATTAACAAGTTAGGTAAACGTTTACATGGATAGTATATATGCAGTATTCCATAATTGCAAGTCTTAAATATAAATATATATTTCTAAACAAGGTAAACGTTTACTCCAGTAAGGTATCTAGCCTGTTTATTTTTTTAACTTTAAATTACATTTTAAGGACAATAAAAAAAGACTTACCCTTGAGCAAGTCTTTTCCATATTAGTATCTACTTAAATTCAGCAGGTATAATTATTTTTTTATTTTTCGTATTTGTTTCACCATTTAATTCATTCAACAATAATTCTGCTGCACTAGCACCTAGTAAAAAAGGATTTTGATTAATCAACGAAGTTCCTGAATTAATCGCTTTTATGACTTCAGTATCTGAAAATCCCGTTACCGCTACCCGTTGATTGACCATGAATCCATCAGCGATAATTTTAGGTAGTAAGTAAAGCAACCAACGTTCCTTCAACGCAAATACAAGCGTTCTTTTATCATCACGTATTAATCTATTTTTCAGTTCAGCATATGTTTGATTTAATTTTGTATCACCATCTATAACCTCAATCACCTTAGTGTCTGGACTGACCGAATTAATTCCGTTATACCGCTCTTCCCGAGTTGAAATACCTGTCACTTCACCAGTAATGATAATGACTTGATCAAATCCTTGATTTAGATAATATCTTGTTACTTGTTGGCTAATATCAAAGTTATTTGTAACAACATTAGCTAAACTAGAATCAGAAAGTTCACGATCAACAATAACAATGGGCATGTCTCGTCTAACCGCATCCCTTAAATCGGCTTCTTTTCTAAGTATTGGTTGCATGATTAGTCCATCAAACGATTTTTCGCCAATAATTTTAAGGATACCTTGTTCTTTATATTTATTAGAATCGGAATCAAATAAAACCGCTGTATAACCTTGTGCATCTAAAATTGAGCTAATACCTTTAAACATTTCTGTGGCAAAATAATCATCCACATCTGAAACAATTGTAGCAATCATTCGACTTTTTTTTGTAATCATCTGTCTAGCCGCGTCATTAGGGACATAGTTTAATTCTTTAATCACATTTTGGACTTTCAATGCTGTCTCTTTAGACATACGCTCTGTTTTACCATTCAAAAAACGTGATACAGTTGCGATTGAAACATCTGCCTTACTTGCAACATCTTTTATATTCGCTTTAGTAGCCATTTTTTCATCCATTCATTAATTATATTATTTCGTCTAGTTTTCCTTTTATTCCGTTGCTAAACTATCTATATATTACCATACTGCTCAATTTATTAGAAAATACCTCACTAAAATAGTAAATAAAAAGGATAATTCTACTTAAAATTCAGAATTATCCTTTTTATTTATTATTTTCACGTTCCGCTAGTTCGAGGTAACGATTGTACCAGATATCTATATATTCTTTAGAAAATGGCCCTTTCCCGTTATCTATCCAGTCCACAAGTGTTCGGACGTTATACTTCAATATCTTATCGATATCGTCAGAATATTCCCATTTTTTCCCGTGTTCTGCATATTCATCTACATCCAATAACCGTTTCTCACCATCTGGGAAAACTTTGACATCTAAATCATAATCTATATATTTCAAAGCTTCCTTATCTAACGTGGCTGGTGAAGCCAAATTACAATAATAAGAAACGCCGTTATCACGTATCATGGCTATAATATTAAACCAATAGTGTTTATGAAAAAAGATAATTGCTGGTTCTCTGGTCACCCATCGCCGGCCATCTGCTTCGGTCACCAATGTATGATCATTACACCCAATAATCATATTCTCACTTGTTTTCAACACCATCGTATCACGCCATGTTCGATGCAAACTACCGTCGTGTTTATAACTCTTTATGGTAATGAAGTCGCCCTCTTTAGGCTCCTTTGACTGATTACTCATCTCTACCAAAACCCACTTTCTAAACACGTAGTGCATTTTACATCGATTGCATGAATATTATACCAAAAAAAGAACTATTTTACTAAAATTTATTTGAAGAAAGGCTGATATATTTGTCCCAAATTTTTTGTTGTACTTTAGGAACTGCAATCTGGTCAAAATCTTTTTCAAGTATGAATTCGCCAGGAAAATAACTTAAGTCAAACGATTTACTTTTCACGGTAAATAATTCAATTAACCATTTTTGATGGGTAAAGGTATGTTTTACGACGGAACCTTCTAATGCTGAAAAAATCAACTTATGGTTCAAATTATCTTGGCTCCATTGGCCTAATTTTATAACTAAATCATCCGTTAATAACACGTCTCCTGGTTTGTCTTCCAGTTCTTCCAGCTTAATTAAAGGAAACGCTAATAAATTTGCGAGCATCCCTTTACTAGAACGTTTCTCAAATAAATACCCTTTTTTTGTTTCAATTATCAAAGCAATATAGGGCATTTCAACTGGTCGCGGCTTCTTTGATTTCACTGGATAATCAAGTTCTTTACCATCTAAATAAGCTTGATTAAACGACTTAACTGGAGAATGTTCAGAATCTGGATTCTTAGCACTCATGTAACTTGAACCCAAATCCATGACAGCTTGGTTAAAGTCTCCAGGTCTTTCTTTAGAAATAATTTGTTGAATGACTTTTTCAAAAATAAGTCGGGTCTGTGGTTTCGCAATATCATCTTCTATCTCAAATAAGCGTGAAAATACACGAAAAGCATTACCATCAACGGCAGGAACAACTTCGTTAAAAGCAATACTTGCGATTGCTCCGGCAGTATATGGCCCAATTCCAACTAAATTTTGCAGTTCCTTAGCTGTTTGCGGCCATTGCCCAGAATAATCTTGAACAACTTGTTTTGCTGCTTTTTGCATGTTTCGAACTCTTGAATAGTAACCGAGTCCTTCCCATGCTTTTAAAATACGTTCTTCTGGCGCATTAGCAAAATTTTCAACACTCGGAAACCATTCCATAAATCGTTCATAGTACGGAATAACCGTATTTACTTGTGTTTGTTGGAGCATAATTTCTGATACCCAAATATGGTAGGGTTCATGGTCTCTGCGCCAAGGAAGATCCCTTTTTTCACTATCATACCAAGTTAACAATGCCTCTTGAAAAGCTGTGATTTTTGCGTCATCCCACATTATCATTCAAGCGCCTCATCTTGTTCTTTCAGCTCAATATATTCATTAATATCATCAAACTGAAACCCTTTTTGAAATAGCCCCTGTTTAACTTTCATGGCGCGCTGACTACCTTCCAAGCGACGTTGCCGTTTCCAGACTTTATCCCCTTGTTTAACAAGTGCATCCCATTCGGCTTCGGGATCAATTTCAAGTTCTAAGGCATCCATTATTTGTGAAATGTCATCAGACTTAAAGCCTTTAGTCATTAATGCCTGACGAACCTTGTTCTTTAAATTACTAAACGATTGATCGTGGTAATGCTTAACTAATTTTTCGGCGACTTTAATTCCATTTTCTAATTGGTCATCAACTGGAAATTCTTCTAAGGCTTCATCAATACTTTCAGCTGCAACACCTTTTAATCGTAACTTTTGGCGAATGACTGTTGGTCCTTTATCCGACGTGTGCATCATTGTTCTAACGTAACTTTTAGCATATTCAAGATCATTTACTAATCTAAATTCATATAACTTTTCGATTGTTTCTTCAATCGCGTCTTCCGTAATTTCATGTTTCTTCAAATAATCCTTAATCTCTTTTACGGTTCGCATTTGCGTTGATAAATAGTTTAACGCTTTTGAATACGCTTTTGAACGATCATCTGCATCAGCAATTTGTTTAATTAATGCCTCATCTAATTCCATCCCTTTAGCAAGATGAAATGAAATAAGAACTTCTTCCCCAATTGGAAAAGCATATTTTTCATCCAGAAAGACATTATATCGTCCAGCACGTTTTTGTGTGGTTATTTTTGTGATTTTTTTTGTCATATAGACTCCTTTAAATGCTTATCTTGTTATTATATCTTTGAACTGCCAAAATGCCAATATTCCTGTGTTATAATAAGAAAAAAGCAATAAGGAGTTTATAAAAATATGTCAGACAATCAAGAATTTGGATCAGAAATTGAAGCCGGTTCACGTTTTCCTTTAACTATTAAACGCTTAGGTATTAATGGTGAAGGCATCGGCTATTACAAACGTAAGATTACATTCGTACCTGGTGCTCTTCCAGACGAAGTCGTTGTAGCAGAAGTCACTAGTGTTGCAGATTCTTATATCAACGCTAAAATTCATAAAATTCGTAAACAAAGTCCTGTTCGCGTTGAACCAAAAGACGCAACATACAGTGAAGTCGGCGGAATTGAATTAGAACATTTAAACTACAAAGGCCAATTAGCTTTCAAAAAAGATGTTATCGTACAATCTTTAGAAAGATATAAACCGCGTGGTTATGAACACTATGATTTAAAAGAAACTATCGGTATGCAAAATCCATATGAATACCGTAATAAAGCGCAATTCCAAGTTCGCGAAAAAGATGGTCACGTCATCGCTGGACTTTACAAACCAAAGAGTCATGATTTAGTAGACTTAAAAGAATTCAGTACGCAACGTCCTACAACAATGCTTGTTATTCGTCACGTTGTTGCGTTATTAGAGGAACTCGGAATTCCTATTTACAATGAAGAAGCTAAATCAGGTATTATCAAAACGCTTGTTGTTCGTGAATCTTTTGATACCGGTGAGGTTCAATTAACCTTCATCACAAACTCGGCAAAATTACCTAAGAAACGTGAACTAGTTATGCATATCTTAGAAGAATTACCTATGGTTACTTCTGTCATGCAAAATATCAACAAAGGTGAAACATCACTTATTTGGGGTGACGAAACCATTAATATCGCTGGCCAAGACTTCATCATGGAACGTCTTGGTAAAATGAAATTCAAATTATCAGCACGTGCTTTCTTCCAATTAAACCCAGTTCAAACTGGCGTTTTATACGATGAAATCAATAAAGCTCTTAACTTAGATAAAAATGAATCATTAGTTGATGCTTACTGTGGTGTTGGTACCGTTGGCCTTTATGTTGCCCATGGTGCTAAAGAAGTTCGCGGTATGGATACAACACCTGAAGCGATTGAAGATGCACGAGAAAATGCTGTTCTATCACATCAAGAAAATACCACATATGAAGTTGGTAAAGCTGAAGATATCTTACCTAAATGGTTGGAAGAAGGTTTCGTACCTGATGCCCTAGTTGTTGATCCACCACGTACTGGTTTAGATGATCAATTAATTGAAGCCATCAATAAGAGTCGTCCTAAAAAATTTGTTTATGTATCATGTAATCCATCGACACTCGCAAAAGATTTAGAATTGTTAACAAAATCATACCGCGTTGATTATATTCAACCCGTTGATATGTTCCCACAAACATCAAAAGTTGAAGCCGTCGTTAAATTATCACGTCGTTCTTCAGGAAAATAAAGCAAAAAAAGAAGCCATAAAATGGCTTCTTTTTTTGCTTTAACTATTCGTTCGACCAACTAAGACGCTACCATAAGCCCAATAGGTCTTTCCTGTTTCAATAACTGTAAAACGGTACATATATGAATCTTCTTTACCATTTTCTTTAATTGTAGCCATGCAATCTACATTAACTGCTTTACCTCTAATTGTAGCATCACTTGCTCTTCCTGTTGTTACTGATAAATATGCTGAATTATAAACATGATTATGCAAGTAGTAAGTGCTTGTCGTACTTACGGTTCCAGTCTGTTTAAGTGACTTATAAGTAATTGATTGATTAAATGTTAAGGCCTTTGAATAAACCCAATATTTATTTAATCCTGATTTAATTTGATACCAAGTTGTTCCTTGGCTTCTATTTTCTGCTCGAGCTAATAATTTCACTGTTTGCCCAGTTAATTGTGTTGAAGAACCATAGTTAACCGTATTATCAGTAGAGTTCTTAACTGAGTTATAAAGCATATATTTATTACTATTAACTTTTGCAGTTTCTGAACCAGATGCACTATGCATTTCTAAATTAACTAGTGCATCCTTATTGACTGCTCCTGTGTAAACCCAATGATCATCTGAACCAATTTTAATACGATACATCGTTGATTTAGCACCATTATAATCAGTTATAACGGCTTTTTGATTAATTGTATATGTTCTATTTTTATAATTGGCTGAATCACCTGTCTTTTTAGATAGATAATCTGAATTGTATACATGATCATGTAACTGATATGACTTACCATTAAATTTAGCTGAAACATTCATTGGTGAGTAACTTACTTTTCTTAATTTTAAGGCGTCACTATAGATCCAATATTTTGTGGATGTCCCTTTAACACGGACGCGATACCAAGTAGTGCTACCATTTTTAACACCACGCATATCTGCATACAATGTTTTACCGCTTAACTTGCTGCTTGAACCTTTATCGACTGCGCCGACCGTCCCTTTAACATGGTTATAAAGACGGTAACTTGTATTATTCATCTGAACAGTTTCTGATCCAGCTGCACTGTGATATGCGACCTTCACACCTAATTGTGTGTAGTATTCTTTGATTAAATCATACAAGTCTGACATTGAATATGACTCATTAAACCATTTATTACCAGATTCGCTATAGTAACCAACTGGATCACCATGATCAGTTGCACCTAAATACTTACTGACATCTGCATGTGCCCAAACTGTTGCGCCCGCTCCATGATTGCTAGCAGTTGCTAAACTTGGTTTCAACCCATATTGTTGTAAAATATAGGCAGTATAGTAGGCGGCATTATTAACTTCTCGTGCAAATGCCGACTTGCTATGAACACGCGTTTCTTCAAATTGCACGAAACGTTGGTTACCTTTAGGACCAGAGCCCCATGACATGACGTTCGTTTTTGCAATATTAATAATATTATGATCGTCAACAAAACTGTGCACAAATGCATTACCATAATTGGCTTTCATAAAAGCCATTTCACCATATATGGTAGATGATGGGTTAGCTGTTTCATGAACAACAACACCTTCTGGTTTACCTTGACGATAAGTCATATCATCGGTTGGAAAACCACCCCAGATAGCACTTGTAATCTCATTTGGTGCAATATGTTGAGAATGTATATAATTATTTACCTTTGATGAAGCCGAAACTGATTGATTCATTAATCCAGCCGCTACAATCCCCAAAACAATGGCAAAACCCATTACTATTTTTTTCTGCATTTTCAATAACTCTCCTATTTTTTTATTGCTATCCCTTAGCAATATTAGTTCAACAACCTAATAAATTAATGTTTATTAATGGCTCCCTTATAGACCCAATGATTAGTAGATCCAATTTTGACTCGGTACATCGTTGATTTAGACCCATTGTAATCAGTAATAATCGCTTTTTTATTAATTGTATAAGTTCTATTATTATGTGTTTTTGATTGACCTGTCTTTTTAGATAAATAATCTGAATTATAAACATGATTATGTAACTGATATGATTTATTATTAAAATTTCCTGTATTTTTTACTGTAGAATAACTTGTTTTTCTTAATTTTAATGCTTGTTTATAGATCCAATACTTCGTTGATGTGCCTTTAACTCTTACTCGATACCAAGTTGTGCTACCTTCTTTTACGCCACGCATGTCCGCATAGACTGTCTTACCTGTCAACTTAGCAGCCGCACCTTTATCACGACTACCTGCTGTTCCTTTAACATGATTGTAAAGACGGTAACCAGTATTAGCTACTTTGACTGTTTCAGAACCGGCTGCGCCATTATAAGCGACTTTAACGGTATTATCTAAACTAGCTAAATTATATCTAGAAATTAAGTTATTTAATTTTTTACCGTAGGCACTACTTGTCGAGTATTTTAAACTCAATGATGCTGTTGCTTTTTGATAAGTACTAGCTTTTTCACGCCATGTACCTGAGTAATACTTAGCATCCCAACTTACACCGTTACGTAAATGGTTGGCATAATCTTGAATAGATGCTTTAGCATTTGGGTATTTTTTAAATTTAGACACCGCATAATAAGCTTTCCCTTTGCTATTATATTCCAATGATTTAACTGAATATGATTGTCCCTTATAGGCACCCTTCATACCAAAAAAATTATTAGCCTTTTTTGCCAACGTACTTTGACCCCAAGAAGATTCAAGAATCATCTGTGATAGCATCACTGATGGATACAAGTTTTTATCTTTTGACACTGCTTGAATCGTTGGTCCATTCTTTTCAATGAGAGCCTTTGTTTGGGCAGTCGTGGCTGCCGTAACTGTTGATTCATTTTTACTTTGATTCCCAATTGGTAAGTTTATTGAGCTAAATCCCGTAATAGCAACAAATGTTACCGTAACTAATTTTGTTAACAACTTTTTATTTTTCATATTTCCCCCTATTTTTCCGAAATTATCAGCTTTAATTATATCAAATTTGCATGTCTAATAACGCCTTTTTCCGTTACATTATGATTACAATTAGTAACGCATAATGCCTCTATTAGTATGCGCCCAACTACACGTTTTTTTGATAATTGAGTCGTCAGGTGATTCATCAGAATACCCTTTCAACGTGTAGATGGCTAATAAATGCTTAACTTCCTTAATGAAATCTATTTTATCCACATAGGTATCACGTCTGTTCTGAACTAAAGATAAGATAGCATCATGATATCTAAATTGGGGTGTTGGATTTTCAAAACCAAGTTCTGCAGCTATTTTACTGGCCAAAGAAACTTGAATATCTGTAAAAAGATGCGCTAAATTTAATTGCTTTAGAAATTGCGAATACTTACTTTGAACTCTAATTCTTAATCCATTGTTGAAAAATAAATCAGTTCCATTTTCTACATCGGAAATATTAGCAAGATGGTGTCCTGCCGTCCATGAGGCATCCCGTTTTGATGGCCCACTATCTGGAAATAACTGATACATACCACATGTGTAAGGTAGAGCTTGTTTCTTTTCAACTAATGACACAATCGCACGCATTGCGACAAAAGTTAGAATTTTTTCATTAATCAAGCGATTCACAAAATTTGTTGTTGTGTATTTACATAATAAAATATCTTTATGCTTATCAAAAATAATGGATCGTAAATCATCCCGTCTGTGTGTTATATGGTGAATATACAAAGTTGTCTCCATGTTCACTTGATAGTTATCCGTTACAATTCCATGTTCTGTAAAAAAATGATCATCCGTAACGTCTATTATTGGATGATTCTCCAACAAGTTTCGCCAATATTGAGACCCAACAGTCAATAAGCGTGTTTCTGGATAATCTATAATTTCTTTAAAATCCCGTTCTAATTCATTCTCCAAGTTCAATAGCCTACTCCTTTTCTTACTTTCATTTAACAACTTATCCTATGTTACAGATTTAATTGTAACTAATCTTGTGTGAACTTAAGTCTAATTGTTAAGTTTATCTTAAGAAAATTAATAGTCTACCTTTAATTCTTAAATGCTCATCAAAAACCCATAAATACGCTCATTTCGTCGTCTATTTTAAAATTGAATAACCTCGTATTCTAATTAAGAACCTTGGCCAAGGGATCTTAAAAGAAACGAGGCAACTCTACTAATATGTCAAATCAAATAAACCCAGGTCTAGCTTTTCTACTGAAAAATGACCGTGAAAAACTTATCTTTGGTGTTCTAAAAAGAATGTCGATTAATCAATCGCATGCTTCATATGACGATTTCGTACAAGAAGCACGATTAGCATTCAGCGCTGCATATGACCAATACCCTAAAACTATTGAAGATAATGAACAAACTTTCATGGTTTACGCCTATCAACGTGTCTACTGGCGACTTCTTGATTTAATTAATCGACAATCTAATCAACAAACGCATTTAGAACCTAATAAGGATGATTCAACTAATCCAACTGATTCCATCATTGATTTAACCCTCCAAACACAAGATACTATCGCTGAAAAATTATTTACAGAACACCTTTTTAAATCACTCTATGACCTCTGTTCAAACGCCGAACAACATTATCTAGTCGATTGTTATATTAGACACAAAACAGTCACAGAAATTGCTGCCAGTCATCATGTTAGCCGTCAAACAGCCTATAACTGGCGTAATAGCGTCGGTCGGAAAGTACTTTTAGTCATTGCTCAAATGAATCAAGAATAAATATCAGTATTTGCTTTACAAAATGGTTAACCGATTCTTTATTATCTATGTAAGGCGTCGCGGCACTTATCAAATATAGACACACAAAGGAGAACATATATGAGTAAAACTTGGGTAAAAACAAACGTTATCGTTGAGGGATTAAGTTCTGACGGCTCTGAACGTAAACGTTCATTCGCTAACATTACTGAAAATGCCTCTAACGAAGCTATTGCACAACTCGGCGCTACAGTTGCTTCATTAACTGGTGATAACACCGTTAAAATGACCATCCGCACAGAATCAAGTCTTTTAGCTTAATCAAACCTAAGGAGGAAATTATATGAAACAATTAGATTTAGCATTTAAAAATGAAGCGGGTAAAACGCGCCATATGAAATTACGTTACGTTAATACAGATTTAGATCCAGCAACCGTTAAGAAAGCCATGGATGACATTACAGGTTCTGATTTATTCCATCGTGATAACGAAAAAATGTTCGTAACCCCTATCTCAGCACAATTTGTTGAAACCATTGAAACACCAATCTACACAAACGATTTAGTTTAACCGTAAAAGCCAACTTAATTGTTGGCTTTTTTTGTACCCTCATAGCACCTATCAATTGCCTTTTAACATCATATTGGCTATTCTAAAATTTAGGGGGATTGTAATGAATAAAATAGAAGATAAAAAAATGACGTTTTTCACGGTTTTCTTGTTAGGAATTAACGGTATTATTGGATCGGGGATTTTCTTATTATCTGGTAAAATTTATAATGATATTGGACCACTCAGTATCTTTACAATTATCGCTGCAGCATTAGCAGTCACCATGATTGTGCTCTGTTACGCAACACTAGCAAGTAAATTTTCGGAAGATGGTGCGGCTTGGTTATATGCCTATAATGCATTCGGTAAATTTACTGGTTTTCAAGTTGGTATATTTACTTGGATATTAGGCGTAGTGACTTTGTCAGCCGAAATTGCTGCGTTACTAACTGTCTTAAAAATACTTTTTCCAGCATTACAACAAACGCTTATTTATGATGTTTCAGCAATTGCCTTAGTCATTATTCTAGGCATCATTAATTATTTTGGAACAGCTATTCTAGATTTCGCAGACAATCTGTCTTCTGCAGCTAAAGTATTTATCATGTTACTCTTTATTATTGTCGGTGCTTTCTTCATTAAGGATGCTCATTTTACGCCCATGATTCCGACTGATATTCACAGTAACACTCAGTTATTTACGAAATTTAATACAGCATTTGGTGTCATTTTTTATATGTATACTGGCTTTTCATTTTTACCGATTGCTGCTGCTAAAATGGATAATCCGGAAAAGAATATTCCGAAAGCACTATTAAGCGTTATTGCAACGGTGACTTTATTATATGTTTTACTTCAAACGGTTGCCGTGGGTATCCTTGGCCCTAACTTAGGATCGTACTCATTACCAATTGCTGCGGCATTCAAAAGTATCTTTGGTCAGTGGGGTTATATGATCATTATCATTGGGATGTTGATCTCTATTCTTGGGGTTGCCATCTCAGTATCATTCAATACACCTATTGTGGCTGCATCGCTAGCAAATGAACATCAGCTTTTACCAAAAATAATCGGTAAGCAAAGTAAACACAATACACCGGTTATCGCAATCATTGTGACATCTATCACAAGCATCCTCCTGCTACTTAGCGGTAGTTATTTATTCTTAGTATCATGCATTGTCTTTGCATCGTTTGTCCAATATGTACCAACAATTCTAGCAACATTTAAATTCAATAATGATCCAAATTTACCAAAAGGTTTCAAATTACCAGGTGGTCCAATTATTCCAAGCCTTGCATTAATTATCTCACTTTACTTACTGTTAAGTTTTAATTGGAAAATCATCTTATTCGGCGTTATCGTGTTAGTACTAGGGTGTTTACTCTACTGGTTTGATAACCGAAAAAAATAACCATTGATTTTGAAAGTTCAAAACCAATGGTTATTTTTCTATTAAATTTTGTAGATATTCATGACTTTCCAACATTTCGCGACAATCATTTTGATTTTCTAAATCAATTTCGTAAATAGTCGTTGCATTTGGATTAAGCAAAGGATATGCTAACTTCCAATCAATCTTGCCTTTTCCTAAAGTTAAACTATCATGAAATTTACCCATTGAATCGACTAAGTGATAATGGACGATATTTGGCATTAACCGTTTCAAACTCGCTTGTAAGTCAGTATTACTACCTGCTTGTTTAATAAAGGCATGCGATGTATCAAATGCTAAGCGATACCCTTTTTGTAGAATAAACTGATCCATCTCTTCAGACCCATAATAAAATAAATCAGAAATCGAATTCTCAAACATGACGTTATTTTGTCCATATTTTTGATAATAATCCATCCGATTAAATAACGCTGATTCCGCAACCTCAAAATTAGGATATTCAGCAATAATTGTTGGCGTTTGTCGATTATATGAACCATGAATGAGGGTTTGAATTGATTTATCTTTTGCGAGCTGAATCAATGTCTCAGTACTTTCTCTAACAAAACGATATAACCTAGGATCAGCTGTTTCGGAAACGGCTAATTCAACAGATTGTTCACCAACCTTCATTGGATGATGCATGACAATCTTCTTCGTAGTTGCCTTCACCTCATCAATCTCATCTGATAATCGTTTTAATCCATCTCCAGAAACATCAAATTCATTTAGATAGAATTCAAAAATATCTGGATTATGTTGTAACCGATCATGGAGTTGAATTGGGTCAGTTCCCGCCTTTAATCCTAATGGTATTGTCATTTGAATCATCTCCTTGGTACTATGTTAGCATTAAATTGGGTGAAAATAAAAAGGAGTGACTTCTAATGATTCAATTTCTCAAATCACTAGAAAACTCCCCTTTTCTATACTTCAATTTTAGCCATAAATTCATGTAAAGCATCTTGCCAACTTGGTACTTCAAATCCCGTTGCTTTAACTTTACTCAAATCCATAACTGAATGTCTAGGTCGGTATGCCTTTTGTGGATATTCTTCAGACGTTACTGGACTTATTTCAACTACTTCATCCTTTAAAATCTCACTAGCAAATTCATACCAAGTACATGAATTATCATTAGAAAGCTGATATAACCCATAAGGAATATTTTTTTGAACTGCATATAACATAAAATCAGCCAGCGTTCTAGTCCAAGTTGGCCGTCCAACCTGATCACTAACAACAGTCAGATGATCATGAGTTTTAGCTAAGTTTAGCATCGTATAGACGAAGTTCTTTCCATATTCGCCAAAAACCCATGATGTACGGATAATATAATACTTACTCATTATTTTAGCAACGGCTTCTTCTCCAGCTAACTTCGTCCGACCATATTCATTTTTAGGCGCAGTGGGTGTTTTTTCTGTATACATTTGATCATTAGTCCCATCAAATACATAATCAGTACTAATGTAAACTAACGTAGCACCCACAGATTCTGCTGCTGTGGCAATATTCTGAGTACCTATAACATTAACTTGTTCATTAATAGCTTTACCAGGTTCTTCTTCAGCATTATCAACAGCTGTATAAGCTGCACAGTGGTAGACAATTTCTGGGCGATTATCTAAAAAATAATTATTAACTGCTTTTGAGTCAGTAATATCTAAATCTTTAGAACCAGTTCCTGTATATACAATCTTTTTTTCATCTAATAAATGACTTAATTCTGTTCCTAATTGACCATTTACACCCGTAATTAATATTTTCATAATTAGCTCCTTCAAAAAAAGAATGGACTTAAGTCCATTCTTAGTTATTATTGTCCATTTTTTGCATAATTTGCTTCAACTGCATCTTTCTCAGCTTTCCACCAATTTTCATTATTTCGGTACCAATCAATCGTATCTTGTAATCCTGATTTAAAATCAGTAAATTCAGGATTCCAACCAAGCTCTTCACGTAATTTTGATGAATCAATAGCATATCGTAAATCGTGTCCTGGGCGATCTTTAACGACATCATAAGCATCTTTAGGTTGACCCATTAATTCTAAAATCAACTCCAAAACAGCCTTATTATCTTGTTCACCATCCGCACCAATCAAATAAGTTTCACCAATACGACCCTTATTTAAAATAGCCCAGACAGCACTTGAATGATCATTAGTATGAATCCAATCGCGAACATTTTTACCAGAACCATATAACTTAGGCCGGATTCCACTCAAAACATTAGTAATCTGTCTTGGAATAAACTTCTCAATATGTTGGTATGGTCCATAATTATTGGAACAATTTGAAATTGTTGCCTGTAAATTGAATGAACGCACCCATGCACGAACTAATAAATCTGATCCAGCCTTTGTTGATGAATATGGACTGCTTGGATTATAACGTGTTTCAGGTGTGAATTTTTCACCTTCACCTTCCCCATGACCGGGTAAATCTTCGCGTAATGGTAAGTCTCCATACACTTCATCAGTTGAAACATGATGGTAGCGGACATTGTATTTACGACAAGCTTCTAGCAATGTATATGTTCCGATAATATTAGTTTGAATAAAAGGTGATGGATCTTTTAAAGAATTATCATTGTGACTTTCTGCAGCGTAATGTACTACCGCATCTGTTTTGCTAACAAGTTCATCAACTAGTTTAGCGTCAGTAATATCTCCCACTACTAGCTCAACACGATCAGCAGGTAGTCCAGCTAAATTTTCTTTATTTCCTGCATAAGTTAATTTATCTAACACGGTAATGTGAACATCTGGGTGGTTATTAACCACATAATGGACAAAATTAGAACCAATAAATCCGGCCCCACCTGTTACAATAATATTTTTCATTTAAAAACACCTCTCCTATTTAGATTTCTCCATACACAAACGGATTGTCTTTTTCAAACTCTGTAAACGTTGGTTGTGCAGCATCTTTTTCAGATGTAATTGCTTGGTCAAAATCAATAGGCCAATCAATATTTAGTTCAGGAGTTTTAAATGAAATCCCACCATCTGCTGCTGCATTGTAGTAACCATCACATTTATAAAGGAAATTAACATCATCTGTTAATGTTACAAATCCATGGGCATACCCTTTAGGAACTAATAATTGGCGATGGTTACTTGCAGAAAGAATATATCCTTCCCACTGTTTATAAGTAGGTGAACCTTTTCGAACATCGACAATAACATCTAGTACTGCCCCTGTCACGACCCGAATTAATTTAGTTTGTGCAGCTTCTCCACGTTGAAAATGAAGTCCTCTTAAAACGCCAGCTTGTGTTGATAATGAATGATTATCTTGGATAAAATCAATATCTATTCCAGCTTCTTTGAAATCTTTGTCTGAATATGACTCCGTAAAAAAGCCGCGATTATCACCAAATACTGCTGGTTCAATAATCTTAACATCTTGTAACTTTGTTGTTGATACTTTTAATTTACCCATTACTTTTTATCCTCTTCTTCTGCGATACGTAACATGTACTGTCCATAATCATTTTTTTTGAGTGGTTGTGCTAGATCAATTAATTGTTCGCGTGAAATATAACCCATTCGATAGGCGATTTCCTCTAAATTAGCTACTTGCATATTTTGCATTCTTTGAACAGTTTCAATAAACTGCCCTGCTTCAAGTAAACTTGCATGTGTCCCTGTATCAAGCCAAGCAAATCCACGTCCCATAATTTCAACATGTAGTCTTCCTTTTTCAAGATAGACCTTGTTAACATCCGTAATTTCAAGTTCGCCACGTGGTGACGGCTTAATATTTTTTGCTATATCAACAACTGAATTATCATAAAAGTATAAGCCTGTTACTGCAAAATTACTTTTAGGGTGATCCGGTTTTTCAACAATCGAAATTGCTTTATGGCTCTCATCAAATTCAACAACACCAAAACGCTCGGGATCACGCACTTGATAACCAAATACGGTAGCCCCCTCAGTTTGATTTGCAGCCCGTTCAAGCATCTTAGTCATACCTGGACCATAATAAATATTATCACCTAAGATGAGCGCAACGCTATCATTACCAATGAAATCAGCACCAATAATGAATGCTTCTGCTAATCCATCTGGTGTAGGTTGAACGGCATACTCTAAATTAATGCCTAATTCAGAACCGTTGCCCAATAATTCTTGAAAACGTGGCGTATCTTCAGGAGTAGAAATAATTAGAATATCCTTGATACCTGCCAACATTAATGTTGATATTGGATAATAGATCATTGGTTTATCATAAATCGGCATCAGCTGTTTACTTGATGCACGTGTCAATGGATATAAACGAGTCCCACTACCTCCGGCTAAAACTATTCCCTTCATACACTTTTCCTCCTAAAATATTCTAATTAATTTTTGTAAATGGTAGCTACAATAACTACTTAACACAGCTTTTAAAAATAAAAATCATTATTTATTTAATATCCTTCTTAAAACCAATTTTTTAACATAATTTGTTTCGTCATATCTAATAAATAAGAAATAGAATAATGTACTTGCTAGAATAAATACAACAGCAGATGCTATCAAAATACTGAAAATCCCTTGAATTACAATAATTTTTAGTAAATACGAAATTATTCCTAATTCTATTCCAATTATTCCCATATAACCAAAATATTTAAGATAATATTTTTTCATACTACGTTTGAATCCATATTTGAATAAGATAAGTGGTTCCCACCATAAATTAATTCCAATATTACTTACTATTGTACCAATTAATATACCATTAATGCCGAGATTTGTTGTCATTAACAAAAGAATTGAAACTATCATATTAACTACAGCTTCAAGTAGTGATTTATATCTCATTGGCCAAAATAATCCACGTGCACCAATAAAATTTAATACAGTCTGTCTAAATTGAACAAGTACAAAATTTATAACAATAAGTAACACGGTAAAGTTCGATAAGACGTAATTTGATCCTATCCAAAATTTAATAAAAGATTCAATAACTGCGTATAACGTTATAGCAATAACTGATGTAATACCGGCATTTATATACATATAACGATAAAACACAACTTCTTGATAATCTTCATCCTCCGTTACTCCTAGATTACCTAATCCAGCTGTGACAGCAGAGATACTTTGTGTCAACACACTGGAAATACTATTTACAATCAGCATATAATTAGAATATATTCCTACTAATCTAACGCCTAAAAATGCCGATATTAATATATTATCCGTTCCAAAAACTAATATAGTACCAATTTTTGAAGAAACAGTCCCAAATATATTTTTCTTCATATAGTTGATGACTTTAGGATTTACTTTAACAGTTTTCATTTCGGAAAGAAATTCAAATTCCCTATCAACAAGTTTTGAAATTCTCAAGTTAGATAACAATGTTATAATTATTTGGATTACTAAGTACCAAACATATTGTCTAAATAAAAGTAAAAAGATAATTTGTAATACTGTCTGCATTATCGTAAAAATTAATCTATTTAAACTATCCTTATATCCTTCTTGATTTGCAATTAATAAGGAACGTTTATACGTAAAAAAGTAACTAACAACCGTATTTAATAAAAATAGTACAAACATAACTCGCGGAAATGGTACAGGACTACCGCCCTTCATTAAAATAGTTATAAATGGAGTAAATGCTAAACCCATAATCAAAATTACGATACCAATCACATTATACACTTTTCTAAATAAATTCATGACACCAGCAATTTCACCATGATTACTAGTAGCAAGAGGATCGTACAGTGAGTACGTTATCGCCCCACCAATCCCTAATTCAGCAAAGGATAGAAAACTCAACACATTAGCATATAGCCCATTGATTCCCATGTAATCGGCACCAAGAGTTTTAATAAATACTGTCTGCAATGCAAACTTCAAAACTAACATTATTACTTGCGATAGTGCAGCGATTGATGTATTTTTAGCTGCTATACCAGTTCGAGAATTATTATTCATACATCACACTTACCCTCATCTGTTAAGTTCTTGTACACGTTTAATTTCTGTTTTAATTTTATCCGTGTACTTTAACATGCCGTTATCATAGACATCATTAATATCGTGCTTCTTAAAATCAAGATAACTACGTTCTTTTATATCATTACTTTGATCAGCATATCCTCTTTTTACTTTATTCTCGAATTCTTCAAGTGATTTTGCATAGTAATGATTAACCCTCACGTGTTCCCTTGATACAATTTTAGGTCTTTTTTCATTTGTCCATGGATATCCCCATAACCTATTTCCGTTTTCATCAGTCGTTTTACCGGCCACATCATACCAATGTGGTATTCTCATATCAATTACTAATCTAGGATTTACGATAGGTTTTGAATCTAAAATAATATCATTTTTTGATCTATTTAAAAATGTCTCAGTAACTAATCCATTTGATTTTTTAATCAAATTAGATGAGCCGAACATCACCCAACCAATTTCAATTTGAGCAACGTTTTCACTAAATTCATTTAAAAAAGAATCAATATTTTTTTCATCAATTAATACTAAATATTCATCTAAATCTAGTGTTAATAGCCATTTTGTTTCTGTCTTACAGCGCTCGACAGCATCCAGATATGCTGGTATTTGTTGCTTATCACCCGGAAAATAGATATATTCAACCACTTTACTTTTAATATACGGTTCTAAAATTTCTTTTAAATTATCAGTAGATTCGTTATCATAAATATAAAATTTTGATATACCAATAATTTTATGATATTCAATCCATTCTTGAACGTATAGTGCTTCATTTTTAATAATTGCCACTAATGACACGCTATTAATAAAATCAGTTTTTTCTTCAATTATTTTTACTTGTTTATACCTTTTATTTCCGTAGTTCATCTTATTTTTCATATACTTTATCATATTATATGCCGTAATAAAATTACGCCTAAAACTTTTTTTTATTAAATTGATAGTAACCACCTAATCACTCTCTATTAAACAAACCATATAATTATTCTTTGTGCTGTTGTATTAATTAAACTATGAAATTTATGATACAAAGAATATCTTTTAAAGATATTCTTTGTATCATAAAACTTATATGTATCTTCTAGCATTTTTTTTTCAGTATCATTTTTAATGATATTAGAAAATCTTTCATACAGAACAATATTTTCCTTTTTAATCCGACCTAATTGTTTATATCTTATTTTTAATCTACGAAAAACTTCATACAAGTGTACATTACTCTTACCAATTCCGATGACGTTATTTTCATGTTGTCTATAGTAAACCGTTACTTTATCAATGTACGTTAAATTCCCACTTGCTGAGCTGATTTTAGCAATAATTGAATCATGCATTGTTACATTTTCAATATCTTCATCTGTTAACATAAGTACTTCATCTCTTAGTTTCTTATTAATTGCTAATGCCGCTCCGGTTACTTTAAAATTGAATAATAAATCATTCAATGAATGATTATAATTTTCGCCTACTAACATTTTAGACATTTTAATATTTGTTGAAACAGCCTTTTTATCAGCAATCATAAGATCTGAAAATATAGCTTGTGTTATTTTATTGTCTAACAAATCAAATTTATCCATAAATTGCATTATTTTATCTGAAACCCAAACATCATCTTGATCAGAAAAAAAATAGTAATCAGCATCGACAACCCTAAGTAATTCAAAAAAGGAACGTTTAACACCCATATTTCCGCTTGAATAAATTATTTTTAACAAATTTTTATTTTCGTATCTTTTTAAAATATCTATTGTATTATCTGTTGAACCATCATCTCTAACATAAATCTGTATGTTATCTTCATTTTTATATTTTTGCTCAATAATACTATTTAATTGTTCCTCGACGTACTTTTCGCCATTATACGTTGACATAATCACAGCTATATTTTTCAAAAATTTACTCCTTAATTACTTTTCTTTAAACGACAATGCTAAAGCGATTTCCAATGTACTAAATATGGAATACTGTCAACAAATTCTTGTGGTACTAACACTCCATAAAACGCTATAACAGCTAATAAGAGTATCCCCACCATCATTAAATCAATCTTTAATAATATTCTACTATCAATCTCATCTTTATGCTCCCTAATTAGCGCGTATGCAATTATAATTGGTGCGAAAGAGTTACGTTGGAACCGTTGATATTGTATCGACATAACTAAAAATGGGAGTGCTACAAGACCAGTTAACGAAATTAAGAATAACAATTTCAATTTATTTTTAATCTCAGTTGATAGGCTATTAATTTTCAAAAAATAATATCCAAGTCCTAACATTGAAAAATATGATAAAGCTATTTCTATAAGCATTATTTTTGATGAACCAGCAGCATAACTTGTGTTCAGTTTATCAAACAATTGTGTCCTAGATGAATGCAATGAAACTTTCGTTATTATATTTTTCAATAAACCACTTAAACCTGGAATAAATTGTACAATTGTTAAAATTACAAAAAAACCAATAATTAATTGTACAAAAATTTTCACATATTTTTCGCTCAAAAAGCTTAAGGGAATTATTATTAAAAATATATATCCAGATGAATGCATTGATGCGCTCAATAAGATTAATCCGATGGCAATAATAATATTTTTTACATTTTTTTTCTGTAAAAAACTTAGCCCTAATAGAGCAATAGAAATCATAAAAAAATTACGTGCCTGTGTTGCCTCATTAAAAAAAGGAAAAATTGCAAAAACCCAAACAAAAGATCCTAAATTCTTTGTAAATCTTAATATTGCAACTGTCAAAATAATAAAACTAACAATAAATAATATTAATCTAAAATCAGCATATGTCACTCCGTTTGCCGCAAAAATTCGAGAAAGCCACATATAGCCCCACTCAAATTGGTGATTATATGGTGCTAAAGAACTATTATCATAATTAATAAGATAACTAGGATAATCGGTCGTCGTCATCTTACTAGCAGCACCCGCTAGCCATGCTAATATTCCGATTCCAATGAACGGAATGATATTATTTTTTTTACCATGAACATGATCCAAAAAGAAATTGGTTACTATTGCAAATAAATATGTCATATAAACTCCTAGATAGTCATTTCTTAAACAATTAATGAAATTTGCTTATGCTGTATTCCATTTTTAATTAAATTTTATGTAAATACTAACATTATTTTTTGAATAACCTTAATATTTCCTCCAAATAGAGTAAGGTATTGTGACCGTGAATATTGGTAAAAAAACCATTCTTTTTGCCAAATATTATGGCTTCGATACCCTTCTTTTCTACAAAATATTTCAACATAGTAATTCTTTTTTTTATTTTAATAGGCGAATTTGAAAATTGTAGTTCTAATTCATTAACCAATTTGGAAAATCGATCAAATTTAACTTTATATTTTTTTAAATCAATTAACTTACTTTTTATAATTGTACTTTTTTTATGTGCATCGGCACCTCTTGTAATATTAAATGAATGCATTCTATGACCATCAGTCGCACTATCTATATATCCAATCCCATCATATAATCCAGCAACTAATGCAAGCCATGCATCATGATTAACTGCTTCTATCGGGATGTTTTTTGAAATTTCTAATAAGTTACGATTAATAATCATCGTATTACCCATTAACCAGTTATGTAGAAAAATACGTTGATATGTTGGTTTATTTTTCTTTTCTACACCACTGTAGTTCACACTTCCGTCCCCCACTACTTCAAAAAACTCGTCATAATTCGTATATACAAGCTTAGGCAGTACTTTTTCGTTAGGCAGGTGTCTAATTTCATTTAATGATATCTCAATTTTATTTGTATACCATACATCATCCTGATCTGAGAACATAACATATTCATACTGGTCTGGAACGTTATTCATTAAAATTTCAAAATTTCCTAATTGGCCCTTTTCATTAATATTTAGCGAGCTATCTAGTATCGTTATTTTAGGATCTCTTTTAAAATTATCTAAAATTTTACTGGTATTATCTTTCGAAAAATCATCTCTAATAAATAGGTGCCAATTCCCATATGATTGATTCTTAATACTTTCAATTTGCTCCATTAAAAATTTTTCACCATTGTAGGTAGCCATTAAAATTGCAACGTCACTCATAATTAGATCCTCCTAATTAGCTAAAGTGTTCAGCGAATATTTTTCTTAATTGTTCTTTCGTTTCTGAAAGGCTCTCCAATGGTAACGATATGTCGTTTATAACAACTATTTTTGCCTTGGATTTTAAGGCGCGCTTTATTTTTGAAAAATCTCCATCTTCTGGCAACTTCTCAAACTTTCCAAACGAAAATCTACGTGGTTCAAAATTCCCTTTTGAAAGTTGCCAATCGCGTGCCAACCAAATATTTACATCATTTCTAGTACGAAAACGATTTTTACTAAGTTCGGCTAACAAAGCTGGTTCTTTTTGATATATTTCTTTAAATGTACTTTTCAATAAACTACTAGGCAAATGCGGTTCATACCATCCCAGAACAGACCTATATGGTAAAACTAAGAAATTTCTTACATTTTGAAACCCGTATTGCCAATTAAATATTTTAAAGAAATTCTTCTTCAAAATATTATTTTTTGAGAACCACTTATTAATAATAAGTATATTATTAAAAGGTATTAACGAAAATTCTTCCGACGGTTGAATAAGTCCCATTAATCCTACATCCTTAGGAGTCCCATCTTGAGAAAAGAAATCTGTTGGATCTACCTTGTTAGTTATAAACGTATCGTCATTAAATACGATAAAATGTTCCGATAAATTTTTAATTCTTGGAATATTCATTTCAATGACATTCGAATTAAAAGTAGGTAAATATTCTTCAGGAATAAAATCAGAATGATCAACAATTGTTAGATTTTTCATGTCCAATGGAAACTTCGGAACTTGTTTGTCGGTAATTAAAAAAATATGGTTTACCCATGGTGCAAATTTTTTTACACCTTCAAACCACCATTTAAAAATATCATAATCTCTGAAACGTTCATCCGCATTTAAATTTTTGTTTCCCGCGTACTTATTTTTTTTATTCCGCCAGATATCATCATTTCCATCAACCCATGTCACTACAAAATCAATTTTAAAATTATCACTCATGACTAAGTTCTCCTTAATATTTATTAGTGATTTTAATATTCAGATAAAAAGTGTTAATCTATTTTCAATCTTATATTTAGAGCCAAATTCTTCGTATTCTAGCCTTAAGCTCCCCATTAAATAATTGCTTAATATAATATTGGAAATATCTGCGGATACCATTAGGCCATTTTCCTTCATTATATTTCTTTATATTTTCAATAGACAACTTTTCATCTGTTATAAACTTATTAGGTACAATTAAAAAGCTATGGTCATCATTTGATATTTCAACATCAACTTGCATTTTTCTTTTTTGTAAATGAATATATTCTATCTTTTTAGTTTTAATTTTTCCGTTATCAATATAATTCATTACTAGTTCCCCATCATGCCATCTAAACACTTGATATTGTTTTCCCTCAGAAATATCAAGTGTTATAAATCGAAATGCTTTTACCCAAATATCAGCATAATAGACCTTTTCTTTATATGGATCATATATTCTCATATCTGTGTCGGGCATAAATTTTGCAGTTCCCCAAATTTCATCAAAGTGAGTTGCGTCATCAGTTGTAAATGCCTGCTTATAATTGTACGTCCCTTTTTTATGATGATCAATTTTATATGCATTATTAATTTGATTATTATTTCTATACATTTGAAAATGTCCACGAGTATTTATTTTGTCATATTTTTTTAGTATATCCTCAGATAAAAATTTTTTTAAATCTCCAAATATAGTATCAATATCCACAAATCCCCACCAATCATATCCCGAGATGTCTTCCTCAAATATTTCACCGTAAGCCGGTTTGTAGTCATTCAACTTATACGGATTATTAATTTTTATAGGAAATGTATAATGTGATCTTATTTTCGCTTGAATATCTTTAAAGTTGACTATTTTTATTTTAACATTCGGTATGGTTGTAGATATATTTTGATCAGTATATATTAGAAAATCTATCTCATTATTATATTCCGCTGATTTTAACCATAAATCAAAATAATTTGGTAATTCTCCAAAATATATAGCTATCAATACTATTTTTGTGTTTTTAATCATTGCGAATCCTTTCAATTTATAGACAACATCGCATAATTTAAATTTTAGAATATAAACTATACATAATTTCATTTACATTCTTAATACTATATTTTTTTGATACTTCAATATTGTTTTTAACAATTTTTTCGTATTCTTTATCATTGATGCCTAGTAAATTTTCTATAGCTTTCACAAACTGGGAAATATCAGTAGGATCATCCACTACACACCCGCTGATACCATTTTCTGTGTAATCTTTGATCCCCCCTAAGTAAGTACTTACTAATGGAAGACCAGTAGCCATAGCTTCTAATCCCGCTAGTCCTAATCCTTCTCGTTTAGATGGAAAAAGAGAAAAATCTGCTATATCTAAATATTGTTTAATATTTTCAGAATAACCTGTAAAAATAATCTTTTCTTCTAATCCATACTCTTTCACTTTTTTTTCTAATAAATCTCTTTGATCTCCAACACCGCATATAATATATGTAATATCAATTTTATCTTTCAATTTATTTACTGCTTCTATTCCCACAATATGATTTTTCCGCTTAGATAATTCACCTACAGAAATCATCACTTTACTATTCTTACTTATCTTTAAATCAGTTTTCAATTCATCGATATTAGTTGATTGTTCTCGTAATTGTTCCCATTTTATTCCAACGCCAGGCACATGTAAAACTTCTTTTATACCAAAAGATTTTCCAATTGAGTAATCTTCATTGTTGATTGTTATTAAAATATCCGTATATTTAGATAAGTAACGTTCTATAGGATAAAATAATATCCAATCTTTTTTCGGCCCGCCCTTAAAGAACTGAAAGCCATGTGCCGTATAAACAATTTTAGTTTCTTTATTATTTTTAAAAACTAATCTAGTTAATACACTTCCCATCGGTGAATGGCAATGCACAAAATTATAGGTAGTTGTACTTGCTAATTTTTCAAGCTGATTATATGCTTTTTTATTTGCTTTTATTGAACCAATTCCTCTTAAAAAGTCAATTTGATGACAAATTATATTTTTTCCTTCAAGCTTCTTTTTTAAGGAATTAGCCATATCATCTGGTATAGTTCCAGCGGAATAAAAGTTAGTTGCAACTTCCACATTATATCCTAATTCTTGTAATATTCTGATATTATCCATATTAAATTGTTCAATCATTGAAGCAACCGACGCAACGATTAAAACTTTTTTCATTTCTTATCCTCCATTAAAATTTTCGTTATCGTATTTTCTAATGTAAGTCCTAATGTATATTCGAAAGAGCACTCGCTAATTTTTTTATCATAAACTTTACTACCATATATTTTATTAAAAACACGAAACTTCCTTGATAATAGAGAAATAAGCGGATTAAAAATAGAGATAAAGTATACTTTCTTTCTTAATAATTTCCTTGTTACTTTGATTACATCGCTTGTAGAAACATATTCTTTATTTTGAGGGAAATAAAGGCCTGATGCATCATTAATAATTATCTGTTTGATAAATTCTGTTAATACATCTACATAAATCATACTTCGTTCATTGTTAATACTTGGGAAAATCAGGGATTTCTCAGCTAACTTCAGTAGCCTTGGAAAATTACCCTTACTATTCGGTCCGTAAACCATCGGAGTTCTGATAACAACCGTTTTAAAGTTATCGTCTGCTAATTTTTGAATTTCTACATCTGCCTGTAGCTTACTATCACCATAAAAATCAATTGGGTTCATTATTGTCTCTCGAGTAATTATATTAGTATTTTGTAGTCCATTTTTTTCACCATATACTATCATACTTGATAAAAAAATAAATTGTTTCACTCCCTCAGATTTAGCTTTTTTAGCCAAATTAATTGCGAGATCTCTATTTACTTTATAATATTGATCCTCCATACTCGGATCCGAAGATACATGTGCAATACCCGCAACATTAAGTACTACATCATATAGACCAAAATTTTTTCCTCTCCATTTATCATCTCGAACGCTCATCATATCAACTGATATATCTTCCGATTCTGATTTATTAATCCAGCTTTTAAATGCCCCTCCAATATAACTATGTGCACCGGTTATCAAAACTCGTTTAGTCATCACTCTTACCTTCCTTTACACCATCACTCTTTAAAACTGATGTAATTGTTCCAAAAAAAATTTTTAAATCTTCTGAAAAAGATAAAAGTTGCACGTAATCACCATCAATTTTTGATTTCTCAGCAATAGATAATTCATCTCTCCCACTAATTTGTGCTAATCCAGTTAACCCTGGGTAAACGTTATTAGCGCCGTACTTTTCACGTTCGTTAATTAAATCTTCTTGACTCCAAAGTGCTGGTCGAGGACCAACGATACTCATCTTACCTGTTAAAATATTAATAATTTGTGGTAATTCGTCAAGACTCGTTTTTCGTAAAATTTTACCCGAGCGAGTAATGAAAGCATCCGGATCTTTCAATAAGTGAGTAGGTACATCAGGTGTATCAGTTCTCATCGTCCTAAATTTTAAAATACCAAAGTAGGTTTTATTAATACTTACCCGCTTTTGTACAAAGAAAATAGGGCCTTTCGAATCGACTTTAACAATAATTGCGATAATTAAAAAAATAGGCGATAAAAGTACAAGGCCTACTAAAGAAATAACAAAATCAATTGTTCTTTTAAAATATTTTTTATACATTAACGCATACCTTCCGAATCAATTGAGGGTTCACCATTATGAGTATGTGCATATCTAATAACTTCTTTTTTCAAAGCAGTACCAGTTAACGGCTCTACACTCTTAACAAAACTCATAATTTCATCAATCTTGTATGGTGTTACTTTACCCAAGAAAATTTTTTCAAATACTTGCTCTTGCTGTTTTTCACTACTTACTAATAATTCTTCATACAGTTTCTCTCCAGGTCTCATACCTGACTCAACAATATCAATATCGTTTTCAGTATATCCACTTAATTTAATCATTTTTCGTGCTAAATCAACAATTTTAACCGGTTTACCCATATCTAAGATAAATAGTTCTCCACCTTTAGATAGCGTCCCCGCTTGAATCACTAAACGGCTAGCTTCAGGAATTGTCATAAAGAATCTTGTCATTCTAAGATCAGTAACAGTAACTGGTCCACCTTTAGCTATCTGTTTCTTAAACAGTGGTACAACACTACCACGGCTACCAAGAACATTACCAAAACGAACAACGGCGAATTTTGTATGACCTGGTTCATTCAAACTAGTTACAATCATTTCAGCGAGACGTTTCGTTGCCCCCATAATATTAGGCGGATTTACTGCTTTATCAGTTGAAATCATTACAAATGATTTCACATTTGCAGACTTAGCAGCTTCAGCAACATTTTTCGTACCATAAACATTATTTTTAATGGCTTCAGTTGGGTTAGCTTCCATTAATGGTACATGTTTGTGTGCTGCAGCATGATAGACTATTTCTGGTTTATATTGTGCCATTAAGTCAAAAATATGTGCCCGGTCTTGAACATCCGCAATAATCGGCACAATTTCAATTTTCCCAGCATAAAGATTTTTTAATTCTTGATGAATCAAATAAATTGAATTTTCTCCATGTCCTAGTAAAATTAGTCGTTTAGGACCAAATTTGCTAACCTGTCGACAAATTTCTGAACCAATAGAGCCACCCGCTCCTGTAACTAAAATTGTTTTACCATATATTTTGCTTTCAATCTTAGCCATATCAAGTTTAATCTCTTGTCGACCCAGTAAATCAACAACGTCAATCTCATGCATTTTTCTAGAATCACTATTGTCTTCTAACATATCTTCAAAACTTGACATGCGATTAATTTTAACTTTTAGAGGATTTAAAATATCTAACAAGTCCTCGTAATTATGGGGACTTAATGAAGGAATAGCAATTGAGACCTGTTCAACATCGTATTCTTCGACAATCATTGGAATTTCTTGGAAAGTTCCCAAAACTTTCTTACCCATCATCCACATTTTTTGTTTTTGAATATCATTATCGACGTATCCAATAACATTCAAGTCGGCATTATCTCTTTGTATTCTTTCCATTAAAGCTTCTGCGCCATCCCCTGCACCGACTATTAATGTTGTAATTAATGTTTCTGATTCTTCATTATTAAAGATATTTTCAACAAGATAGCGCCATGCAAATCGGCTGCCACCAATAAAAAGGAGGGCCAGTAAATAAGTTAATATTCCAAAACGAATACTATAATTTGAACTTATGAAAAAATAACTAATATTACTAATAACTGCTGTAATTGTTATTGCAATAAAAATTGCAATTATTTCTTTAAAGCTAGCATACCTATTAATTTTAGAAAAGAGGTTTAATGAGTATCCAATTATTAGGTATAAAATCAAACATATACACCCAAATTCCAATAAATCAGAGTTACTAAAACTAATATACGGCCCTAAAAATAACCTCGATAATGAAATTGAAACTACCCAAATCAAACTATCCAATCCAGTTAAAACAACCTGTTTACTTTTCCTAGTCACCTATAATCCCTGCTTCCTTAAATTATCCTACGTCTACTTAATTATTATTTATAATAGCCATAATACCCACCATAATAACCTGACTCATCACTACCTGAAACATCATTCAAAATCGTCCCAATGATTCTTGCATGAACGGTATCTAATAATTCTTTTGCTTTCAAAACGGCACCTTTATTTGCCACACCTTGTCTCACAACTAAAATTGTACCATCAACTTTTGTTGCAACAATTTGTGCATCTGTTACAGAAATTAATGGTGGTGTATCGATGATAACCATATCCATTTGTTCAGCGACAGCTGTAATTAAAGAATCCATCCGTTTTGTATTCAATAATTCTGAAGGGTTCGGTGGAGTAGGACCTGCAGGCATAACATATAAATTTTCAATTGGTGTTTCTTCAACTGCTTTTGCAACATCAATACTTTTTTCAGTCAAACAATTTGTAAGCCCGGTTTCATTACTCAAACCAAAAGTTTGATGCGCAGTTGGTCTACGCATATCGGCATCAATTAACAATACTTTCAGTCCTTGATTAGCATATGTTACAGCAAGATTAGTTATAACTGTTGACTTGCCTTCTGATGGACCTGATGATGTCGCCATAATAACTTTCATTTCTTTATCAACACTTGAAAATTGGATATTCGTACGTACAGTCCTAAATTGTTCTGCAATCGTTGATGTTGGTTGAGTAACAGTAATTAATCCAACACCGTTATCAATACTATCAGTTGATAACTTTTTATCTTTTTTTAATAAACTCATCATTCAATAACCCCTTATCTATTTTAATTAGTATGCTTTCTTTTTCTTGGTGTTGATTGTCCAAAAAGTCCTTGACTCTTATTAGTTTCGTCAATATGGTTAATCATACCTAAGTTTGAAAGACCAAGATCTGTCAAAAAATCAGCGTTTTTAACTGTTTTATCAAAAAGTTCTATTGCGAATGCAATCCCAATTCCGATAAGCCCCCCTAGTAACAGACCTATTAATACATTCATCTTTTTATTAGGTGATACTGCATTAGGTTTTGCAACTGCATCAGCAACAATTGTTACATTATTAACTTTCATCACTTTTTTTATTTTATTTTTAAACGTATCAGCAACAGAGTTTGCAATATCAGCCGCGCGATATGCATTAGTATCTTTAACAGTTACACTAAAAACCTGTGAATTTTCTTGATTTGATATACTTATCTGATTTTTTAAATCATCACTCGTACCAACGAAATTATCTTTTTTAGCAATTTCTTTTCTCACAGGATCTAGTACAATTTTATTTTGAATAATGTCTTTATACGTATTAATCATTTGGACATCTGCTTGCTGTGTATTGTAAGCAGCCCCTACATTATTGGCAGTTTCTGTTCTATTAACTAATATTTGAACAGTCGAGTTATATTTTGGCGTCATAAAGAACATGGTTACAAAAAATGCTAATAGTGCCCCCGCAATTATTAACCCAATAATTAATTTAAGATGTTTCTTTAAAATGCTAAAAACTTGTTCAAGATTGATTGTCTCTTCCATTGATATAATTCTCCTAGTCTAAGTCTAATTGTTTTCTGATCATGTTGGATACTTTCGTTACTTGTGCTGATGGAACAACTTCATACGACACACCATTTATCATTTGTGATTGTCCTTGAAGTTGAACATCTTTAATTGTGCCTATAGCACTACGATACTGAGTCACTATTTTTTTCATATCAGAAAATTTCAAATTTGTTTTCATATTGCTCTCAAGTACACTCAAAATTGCTTGATAATTTGTGACACCATCAATAGAAGCTATTTTTTTACCTAATTCAGTCACAACCGAGCGTTGTCTTTTTTGACGCCCGTAATCACCATTAGGATCAGAATGTCTCATTCTAGAAAAGTCTAAAACATTACTTTCAGTTAACTCAATATCACCTTTTACGTATTGATGCCTTCCCGCTGAAAAAGCAAATGGATTATTGACCGTAATTGGACCAACGGCACCCGTTAATTCTTCCAGGCCCTTCATATTCATCTGAACATAGTAATCAATTGGAATATTTAAATAGTTTTGAATAGTATCCATCGCTAAGGAAACATCCCCATAAGCATATGCAGCATTTAATTTATTATCTGTCCCGTGACCTGTAATCGGAATCTTCGTATCACGAGGTAAACTCGTTAATGTCGTCAAGTTTGTTTTAGGATTAATTGTCGCAACCATCATTGTATCCGATCGACCTTGATCTGTTCTCCCATCTTCGCCCGTATCAACACCCAAAATTAAAACTGAGAAAGGCGCCTCTTTATCAAGAGAGACACTCCCGGTTGTTCGTTTACTTTTAACATTTACTTTTTGATATGTATTATCTACAACGTCTTTTGCATCTAGATAAACCTTCGCCATCAACACACCACCAATAACCAATAGTGCGGCAACGACGATTCCGACACCAATCCCCCATTTTTTCAGTGTACTCATTTTTTTCTTTTTATGATGATGCTTCTTGTGGCTACCTTGGTGTTTAATATTATCTTCACTCATAATTAATTACCCCTAAATTTTTTAGATGTATACAATGACACAATAATTTATTATACATGTTACCAGACTTAAATGAAACTTAAAATCGTTTGTCTAATCATTGTTTAATCTTATTGTCAACTGATATGATATTCTAAACATTTTGACCACGCTTTCAAAGTTGTAGTGCTCTACACTTTTAATTATACGTTATATTTAAAAGTATTATATTTCATTTTTAATACAGAAAAAGAACATCATTAATTATGTTCTCTTTTTGAAGTCCCTATTACTTGTTAAAACTATATCATAACTTAATTTCTTTTTTATAATCAGTGATTTTTATAAAAACAGCACTAACGCAACTAATTATCCAAGTGGCTAGAACGATGATTAAACTAATTCTTGTTATTATTTTCGTATGATAACCAATGACTAACCTATTTGTACCTATTTTAGTTGCTTTAACGGTTGGACTACCCATAGTTGACAAGGTCATTTTTTTAGGATCAAGGCTATTACCATTTAATTGAACAGTTGAATTATTATAGACTATCGCGGGTAAAGAAATCTCATTTCCTTTTTTTGTTGCGTTCCAACTCAGACTTAACTTTCCTTCACTATTAATCGTTTTACTTACTTCATCTTTATTTTTTTTCATGTCTAATCGATAATCATGATAAGGACGTTCACTTAATACTCGATTATTAGGTAAATAGTCTGGCGATGCCTTGGTAATCAACTTTAAACCATCATCTAGATTTGAACTCATAAATGCTTTGGTAATCTGTTCGTTACTCGTATTATCTGCGATATCAACATTATTGGGAGAAACTATCGACTGATTAGTATGCCATGCTTCATTACTTTTTTGAATTTCTAAATACGATTGTACTCCGACAACAAGACCTCCAACAATTAAGAATAGATCAATATACTTCCGATAATTTTTAAATGAACTACTTGATAGTGTTGCACTAAAACCCGCTAATAATAAAACTACAGCGAACCCTTCAAAGCGACGTGGGTATTGCAAGAAACTTTGTATTGATGGGATAACCTGGGCTAAATCCGTCCAAGGAACTAATTTTGACGTTAAGACTAAGAAAACTAAACCTAAACTAGTTACTACTTTATTAGTAACCGTAAATTTTGCTTGTTTTATAAACAATAAACTAATTTGTACTACAAATATGAAGCTCATAACCAAACCAATTTTAGTAAGCGTTGGCCCCCCCATCGATAAATTCATAGTTGAATTGGACATCATCACATTAACGTGCGGTGCGTATAATTTATTGTTTGCGAAAACATCTAACATGGCACCCCAAACATTAAATGTCAGAACTAACGATAATAACCCCGCCCAAAAACAGGTTAATAATAGTTTCGATTTTTGATTCGTTTGAATAAAACCAACTATAAAAAAAACGAATAGGACACCAATCGACATCAAGGCACTTAAAACATGTACCTGTATCATTACCGACATGGTTAACGCTAAGGGTAGAATTCGCAATCCTTCTGCGTTATTTTTGATCATTTTAACACCCATTAAAACAACTAGTGGCACTAGCATGATACCCCAAGCCATAAAATTTTGCTCAGTTGACCATCGCGCAATCCACAAGCTACCCATAAAAAGAACAGCCATTAATAGTGAGATATCTTTGGTCGAAGTTATTTCTTTAGCTAGTAAATACATTGAGTAACCACTAATAAAGAAAATTAAAAAAGAAGAAATAACCTGAAAATTAAACCAACTATGTACGAGTAGTAGCAACCCACCTAGCAGATAAGCAAATCCAGGCCCATACACAGCATTGATAATCCGACCACTTTGTTGAAACCCGTAATTTGTTTGGAAATAGTTAAAATTGCCTGTTTTAAATTGCATATAGATATCGTAAATACGATTAAAATGAAATAAAGAATCAGAACCTAAAACTAAACTATGTGCGAGTATCTGAGGTAAGACTAAAAACAAGCTCACACTAAACATAACAATAAATACACCGACATGATTTTTTAAATTAATCGACTTATTTTTCAATTAACTTACCTCCCCTAACGATTTATAATATTTTATTTTTTCTTACTAAATCGACTTTTATATTGCTTAAATAAGCTATTTAGCTGAATAGATTGTGCTTCAACTTCACCATGTCGAACAATAGCAATCGATGCATTAAGAACAGCACCTAGCATGATTATCCATGCCCCAAAATCCAGCCAGAATAACATAATCATTACTGTTCCGATTGCACCATAACTACTAAAAGCGCCACCGAAATACTGCACGTATATCGAAAATACTTGGGTCAATAAAATCCACCCAATGGTTGTCAAAATTGCCCCTGGTAAAACTGCCCTGAACCTAAGTCTTGCACTAGGTAATATCCGATAAAGTAATAAAATAATAATAAAAATACCGATTAAGGCGACAGGCCATTTAACCGTGGTAATCACAGTTAAAAATTCTCCCGGCAAATGTAAAATGGGTGTCAACACCTCAACTACTATTTGACTGAACCCAAAGAACAAAATAATAGCACCTAAGGAGATAACTAACCCAATCGTTAACACAAACGATACAATTCGCCCAACAATTGGATTTTGCTTCGTTTCAACACTATAGGCATGGTTGAAACTTTTCTTCAATGCATTAATCCCCTTACTTGTCGTCCATAACGTTACGACAGCACCAATTGACAATAATCCACCATTTCCATTTTTCAGAAACGATTCAATAAACGGTGCTAAAATGCTATATATCGCGGATGGCATCACAACTTTTACATATTCTAAAATAACGGACACCTTTAAATGAAGCATTGGTATTAAATTACCAATAAAAATAATTGCTGGAAAAATCGATAATAACGTATAGTACGCAATAATAACCGAAGAATTACTAACATCGGCATTAATAAATTGTGTTTTAAATATTTTAATAAACTGAACGAACTTACTTTTCATACGATTCCTCCGCGAAATACATCTATATAAGAATAAATTGTATCACATTTAGACAAAAAAATAGATTGAGCATTTAAAATCAGCCCAATCTTCTAATTTTATTATAATTTTTTAGATAACTCTTTAATGTATTCTCTAAGTTCATCCTTAACTTCTGGATGTTTCAAACCAAAATCAATACTTGTTTTTAAATAACCGAATTTATTTCCAACATCATAACGATCACCTTTAAATTCATGCGCGAATACACGTTGCACTTTATTTAAACGATCAATAGCATCAGTCAATTGGACTTCATTACCTTCACCAGGTTCTTGTGTTTCTAACATCCCGAAGATTTCTGGTGTTAACAAGTAACGACCAATAATAGCTAAATCACTTGGTGCTTCATCAACAGCTGGTTTTTCAACAAATTTTTCAACATCATATAGCCCTTTTGACACTTCACTTTGTGGTGCAATAACCCCATATTTTGATACTTCTTTATGTGGGACTTCCATTACAGCCAATGTTGAAGCATGTGTTTCTTCATAGCGATCCATCAATTGTTTTGTTAATGGTACCTTATCTTGCATGATATCATCACCCAACATAACAACAAAGGGTTCATCACCAACAAAGTCTTTAGCCATTAAAACAGCATCCCCTAAACCTCTAGGATGTGACTGGCGAATAAAGAACAAATTAATATCAGTTGTTTGCTCAACCATTTTTAATTGTTCTAATTTACCTTTAGCTTTAAGATTAGCTTCCAATTCAGGTACTGAATCAAAATGATCTTCAATTGGGCGTTTCCCTTTACCCGTAACAATTAAAATATCTTCAATCCCTGCTGCTTTAGCTTCTTCAACAATGTACTGTATCGTTGGTTTATCCACGATAGGTAACATTTCTTTAGCCATTGCTTTTGTTGCTGGTAAAAATCTAGTTCCCAAACCTGCTGCAGGTATAATTGCTTTTCTAACTTTCATAATTAACTTCTCCTTTTTTTCTTTATACGATATACAAAATCCCATTAATTTATCTCAAACTCTACGAATATTACAATTCTATCATGAATCCGCTACATTATACAAAAAAACTGCTAAACAATTAAGTTAGCAGTTCATTGTAGCTATCTATTTTATAAATATTTCGCATCAAATTCTGGATCTTGAGAGGTTAAAATCTTAGGACCATCTTTTGTGATAACAATAACATGTTCATATTGACACGACAAACTACCGTCAGCAGTTCTTGTTGTCCAACCGTTAGGATCATCACTTTCTGATTCCCAACCGCCAATATTAATCATGGGTTCAATAGTAATTGTCATCCCTTCTTTAAGACGTAATCCTTTACCAGCTTGACCATAATGAGGTACGGAAGGACTTTCATGCATGGTAGGTCCAATGCCATGTCCAACGTATTCGCGAACATCACCATAGCCCATTTGGTCTTCAGTATAAGTTTGGATAGCATGACCAATATCACCAATACGGTTACCAATAACGGCTTGATCAATTCCTAAGTAAAGGGCTTTATGCGTTACTGCCATTAATTTATCAATTTCTGGTGTAGATTCACCAACAACATAACTCCAACAAGAATCGCTCATTGCGCCATGTAAACTAACAACTGTATCTACTTTAACTAAATCATTATCTTTTAAAATTAACCCTTTACGTGGGAAAGCATGACAAATTTCATCATTAATGCTGACACAAGTCGCATATTTATAGCCTTCAAAGCCAATTTGTTCAGCAACACCACCATGGCTTTCAATATACTTACGTGAGAAAGTTTCAATTTCCCAACTAGAAATACCTGGTTTTATAATATCTCGTAATCCCTTATGCATCCCTGCAATAATAGCACCTGAAGCACGCATTTCTTCAATTTCGCGTTCTGATTTTAATGTGATCATTTAATTTGTTTCCTCCTATAATAAATAATTCTTCTCAACTATTATACCGCAATTGTATAGAATTTGTTACGAGATACTCAATTCCTTTCACAATCGTTTTTTTATCTGATATACTTTAACTACTATTTTAATATGGAAGAAGGAATTTAGTTTGGTTTCAGCTAAAGTTATTTTTGCAACAATTACAGGTAATAATGAAGACATCGCTGACATTATTACCGAAGCATTTGAAAATTTAGGTGCAACAGTTGAGATGGAAGAAATCTCACAATCAGATGCATCTGATTTAACTAACTTCGATATCAGCGTTGTCGTTCCTTATACTTATGACGAAGGCTCACTTCCTGATGAAGGCATGGACTTTTATGAAGACTTACAGGAGCTTGATTTAACCGGTAAATTATTCGGTGTTGCCGGTTCTGGCGATACATTTTATGGTGAGTTTTTTGGAACTGCTGTTGATAAGTTTGGTTCAGCTTTCGAAGAAGCAGGCGCAACAAAGGGTTCAGCTAATCTAAAAATCGATTTAGCACCTGAAGAAGAAGATATCACTAAATTAGAAGCTTTTGCTAAAGAGCTATTTGATAAAGTAACTAGCAGTGAAAACTAGTCATGAATAAAATAAATGAATTATTTCATAAACATTATGCCCTAATTTCGTATTTAATTTTTGGTGGTCTAACAACCCTAATTAACATCGTTACTTTTGTTGTTTTCCAATCATACCTTAGTGTAAATTATCAATTTGCAAACGTAATTGCATGGTTTGTTTCGGTTGTTTTTGCATTCGTCACTAATAAGCTTTGGGTATTTGGCTCAAAGAACACTCATGTTTCAGGTTTAATACGTGAAGTTTTATCTTTCTTTGGCTTTAGACTTCTATCATTAGTCATTGATCAATTAATTATGACAATTGGTGTTTCTGTTTTACACTTAGATGCATCACTCGTTAAGTTATTTGATCAAATTTTCATCGTTTTAATTAATTATATTTTTAGTAAGTTATTTATTTTCAAAAAATCATAAAATAAAATTCAGTAAATTCATCCTAGGGGGCACTTTATTTATGACAACCAAAGTTCTTTCAATCGTTGTGCCATGTTACAACGAACAAGAATCTATTCCGCTTTTTTTTGATGCGGTTGAAAAGGAGTCTATCAATTTACCAGATATCCGATTAGAATATTGGTTTATTAATGATGGTTCATCTGATAACAGCCTCAAAGAAATGCGCCAATTACAAAAAGATCATCCAGCAACAGTCCATTATGCTTCATTTTCACGAAATTTTGGAAAAGAAGCTGCTTTATATTGTGGCTTACAAAAAGCGACTGGCGATTACGTAACTGTTATGGACGTTGATTTACAAGATCCAACCAGCTTTTTGCCTAAGATGTTAGCTATTTTAGAAGATCCAGAAAATGACTACGACTGTGTGGGGACACGTCGGACAACTCGTCAAGGTGAACCTGTGATTCGCTCTGCATTCGCTACTCTTTTCTACAAATTAATAAATCGCATCTCAGATACTGAGATTGTTAATGGTGCCCGCGATTATCGCTTAATGACCCGTCAAATGGTTGATGCTGTCTTATCAATGTCAGAATACAATCGTTTTTCAAAAGGTATCTTCAGTTGGGTTGGTTTTAATACGGAATACTTAGAATACACAAATCAAGAACGTGTTGCTGGTAAAACAAGTTGGAATTTCTGGGGCTTATTCAAATATTCATTAGACGGTATCATAGCCTTTTCAGAAGTACCTCTTTCAATTGCAACATTTGTTGGTTTCCTATCATTTGTTGGCTCTCTTTTTGCAATTATCTTTATTATTATTAGAGCGTTACTCTATGGTGATCCAACAGCTGGCTGGCCATCAACGATTTCAGTTATCTTAATGATGGGTGGCATTCAATTGTTTTGTATTGGGATTCTTGGTAAATACTTAGGTAAAATTTTCTTAGAAGTCAAAAACAGACCCGTCTATATTATTAAAGAATCAGACGTCTTCAGTTCAAAAAAGGATTAATTATAGGGGGATTCCAGCTATGCAGAAGTTTCGTTTCGATCTAAAAAAATCAAAAATGACCTATCTTTATTACATTATCATTTTTGCAATTTTAGCTGTTCTTATTTTTGGAACTTACAAACTAGCTGGATACTCTTTAATTCAAAGTCATGATCCTGCTGAACAGCATCTACCTGTATTAGAAAATTATCGTCAACTACTTGGTGAATTCATCAACCATCCCTTTCAACCACTCCAAATGTGGTCTTGGAAATTAGGGCTTGGCGCAGATCAATTTCAAACATTTGCTTATTACGTTATTGGAGACGTATTCGCCTATATTACGCTATTATTTCCCTCAAGTGCCGTTGTGACTATTTACCAGCTCACACTCATTTTGAGGTTATTTTGCGTGGGGCTATCATTTATCTTCTTTGCGAGACACTTTAAATTAACGAATAGCGCGATCTTAGGTGGGGCAATCATTTATACCTTCACTTCTTTTTCACTTTATTCATCCCTAATGCAACCTTTTTTCCTAACACCATTCATTCTTTTTCCACTTATAATTGTCGGAATAGAAAAAATTTTACAAGGGTTTAAACCACATTTCTTCATTTTTGCTTTTTCATGGATGTTTATCAGTAACTTTTACTTCGCCATAGTCTTAGGCATCGGTGCTTTTGTATATTTAGTACTACGTTTCATTTATTATTATCGAAAAAATCTCAGTTTCTTTAAAACAGCGGGCACTTTTTTAATCAGTACAGTCATCAGTTTACTGATTTCTGCCTTTATCATGCTACCGTCAATTCTTGCGGTCTTTAGTTCAACTCGGTCAGGTGGTCTATTCGCAAATGGTTTGACCTCTTTCCCCGCTTATTACTACATTAATTTACCTGCTCAATTACTTGCTGGCGGAGTATCTTCTTTCTGGGTTAAATTTGGCTTTAGTAGTTTAGCTGTTCTAGCATTATTCCATCTGTTTTACCATTGGAAACACTACCCACTAATGACAACGAGTCTTTCAATTGGGTTGATTATGTTACTATTCCCAATGTTTGGTGCGATGTTTAATGGTTTTCAAGCCCCTTCTAATCGTTGGATTCTATTATTATTTGTTCCCATTTCACTTGGAAGTGCCTTCTTCATTGATTCTCTCAAAAAAATAACGTTGCCTGAAATTAAATACCTCAGTATTTGTCTTGGTATCTATTTACTTTTAGTATCATTACCCTTTTATATTAATGGGACGACAGAAATTTTCATTCCTGTTATCTTTTTAATTTCTTTTTTTGTCGCAATCTTACTTTACCGTCAAAATAAAAATTCTGGTCGAATCATATTCGGTCTTATCCTAGTGAACTTGATCTTTACTGGGGTTTCTTTTGCATCACCTTTCACTAACTTTTATAGTAAGACTTTAATGCCCTCTGGTAGTTACCAGAAACTATCATCTAATCTATTTGATGGATTAGATAATTCTCTTCCTAAATCTAACTCATTTCGTGTTTCAACGATTAGCCAAAATTATAACTTTGGTTCTAACTACATGTTACGAAATAATTTAAATAATGATTTAAATTTAATTAACTCATACTACTCGATTCAAAATGGCGCAGTCGGAGTATTTTCAAACAGGTTACAAAATGCTCAATATAACAATAATATTCCGATTGAAAATTTTGATGATCGAACAATCGCTAATAACTTTTTTGGCGTTAAGTATCTCTTTACTCATTCAAATGAGCCAAATGAGTCAAAGATCCCCTATGGTTATACATTACTCAAAACTAAATCTGAAAATAAAAATAAACCTGAGAAAACCAATCTTTATGAAACTAAGAATAATTTTCCATTAATTTATTGGCAATCTGATGTCACTTCAAATCAAAAAACTGCTAAATTATCCGCTTCTGATCAAGAACGTCAATTAGCTAAAGCCGTTAGTATCGCGGATACATCCGGATTTAACCAGAAACAATCAACATTTGATACTGAAAACGTTGCCTATACAATTGTAAAAACAGTGAACGCCGGAGAACCTAACGAAACAAAAACACGTATTACCAATAATCACTATCGTAATAATCCTGTTTCAGATAGCTATCAGATTGACATTAAGAACGCAAAAAAATATCAAAATTCTGAATTGCATCTTTCATTAACTAACATTAAGCACCAATCACTGTCCTCTAAAGAACAAGTGAATATGGCTATTTTTAATAATACTACGAAACCAGATAACCAGTTATTAGATACGAATGGTCCCCGGTCAGCACAGAAATCGCTTAGGAAGCAACTGACGACAGGTTCTTCCAATACAGGCTATTCGATCGGGGTTAAATCTAATTTAACGACTAATACGATTGAGCAATTGGGTATTGAAAATCTTTCTTTCTTTAAAGTTTTATCTGATGCTACCCTAAATATGGGCTATCAAAAACAAATGCCCAAAAGTTTGGATTTACTTTTATCAAATTCAGGGACTTACTCATTCAACCTTAAAATTACTGCCGTTCCGCTTGGTCAAACTTACACAAATGATGTTAAAAAAATCCAGAAAAATAAATTAAATTCATTAAAATTTGCTACAAATAGAGTTAGTGGCAAAATAACAACAAATAAATTAGGTATCCTAACATCATCTATCCCTTACTCTACAGGTTGGACAGCGACTGATAATGGTCATAGCGTGCCCGTTATTAAAACAAATAGCGCTTTTATTGGCTTAAAATTAAAAAAAGGAACTCATCATATCATTTATAGTTATCAAACACCTGGCTTATCAACTGGTTTTCTTTTAAGTGTTTTTGGCCTCATTGTTTGGGGGAGTTATAGTTTAACACCTCTAATTTGGAGACGTTTAAGAAGACTTTAATTAGACATAAATGATATTATTATGACCTCATCTACTAAATAAATCTATTAGGGGTTTACTATCTTGTTAAATAAAGTCAGTTATCTTAAAAATCGTTTAATCGTATTTACAACCATCTTTTTGATTAGTTTATTTTTAGTTCTTCCACAAATAATCAACCACAGTCTAGTCTTAGGTGGTGACTCGCTTTTTCATTTCAATCGTATTTACGATACCTATATCCAATTTAAAACAGGTAACTTTAGTTATTTTCAAACTAACTATGGTTTTTTACAGAGTGGTCGCATTATTAACGCCTTATATGGACCAGGTTTTGCTTATCTGTTAGGTATCTTACTCTTAATTGTTCATAATTGGATTTTATTTCAAATCATAACCTCCTTTTTAATTTTCTTTATTAGTGGTTACTCAATGTATTTTCTATCTAGAGAGCTTCAATCCTCTAAGAAAATTTCATTATTGATTGCTAGTCTATTTATGGGGAGTTTTTACGTTACCCGTTGGTCAATTAACCAGAATTTTATGTCTTGGGGCGTTATGCTAATGCCCTTAATTGTCATCCTCGGGCTTAAAATGATTAAAAATAATGCTAAGGATTTAAAAGTACTACCATTAGCATTATTGATTTCAGCGCTTATTCAAATTCATGTCTTAAGTGCCTTAATGTCGGTTGGCGTCATCTTTATCTTCTTTGTTGTCGGTTTTTACAAGACAAATCAAAAATTACAGCTTTTATCAAAATGTTTCTTAGCGGCCCTTCTAACTATTGTTCTAACCTTTAATGTTTGGGGCGCTATGCTAGAAATTTTCACAAGAAATACGCTGTACTCGCCTTACACTCACTTAGATATGGCTAGTGCTACAATGCGTTTTTCAACAACTAGCTATAGCGCTTCATCTATAGGACTATTTATGAGCGTTATTTTCATTTTACAATTTGTTTTACTATTTTCTAGGTGGTCACAAGTATCACTTTCTAATAAGCTAATGACACTATTAGGAGCCTTATTTCTCCTGTTATCAACAAATCTTGTTCCTTGGACGACAATATCGAATCTAATACCACAGCTTCGAAGTTTTTTACAATTTCCTTACCGCTTTTATGGTTTTGCAACTGTCTTATTACTTGCTGGTTTTGGCAACTCTCTTTCTGAGCTACCTTCATTTAAGCCTAAAAAGTTTGGCGAGTTATTTTTAATCATTAGTAGTCTTTTTATTTTAGGTCAATCATATATTGATATTCAACAGCAAAATAAGCTCTGGAATTCCAATGATCCTCTTATTTATAAAGGGAGCGTTGTCGTTTCAAATCATCTAACGAGTGATCAAATTAGAACTAATTTTACTAGTTCTGATTTATCAAAAGGATTAAAGGTGGTTAAAAAAATAGCCCCAGATTATTTACCAAATAATCAAGAACAAAAGACAACATATAATAAAAAAGAATACAAGAAAGATATTGTTAGGAATCGTCCTAATATCACTAAGACTGTTACAAAAAATGGTGATTTAATCCTTAAATGGCATGCGACAAAAAAAGGTGAATCCATCGCACTTCCTATTGTCGTTTATAATAATTCAGAGCTCTCCTTAAATGGAAGTCAATTACACCGATTATCTCTATCTGCATTAGGTGTCCCTACTGTTAAGGCAACAAAAAAAGGGAGTAATCGTGTAGTGCTTAGATATCAATCGGAAATGATCACTACATGGCGTTTGTTTTTCGTCATTTTAACTTGGATTATTAGTATTTTATCGATGATAACACTCCATTTTATAAATAGAAAACTAGACAAAAATAGTGTTCATAAATGACAAGTCCACTCTAACTGTTGTTGGTAATAGCGTAAAAGCTATTACCAACAACAGTTTTTTCATACCAAAAAGTCCCCAAAAGTCATGAGACTTTTGGGGACTTTTTGGTATGAGATTTTTTAGCTAGTCTTGTTGTAAAATGTCACGGACTTTAGTTGACAATAAATCAATAGCAACTGTATTTGCGCCACCTTCTGGCACAATAATATCCGCATAGCGTTTCGTTGGTTCAATGAATTGATTATACATTGGTTTAACCGTTTTAACGTATTGATCAATAACTGATTGTAATGAGCGACCACGTTCCTTCATATCACGTGTGATACGGCGAATAATACGTAAATCATCATCTGTATCAACAAAAACTTTAATATCCATTAAACTTCTGAGCTTTTCGTCCCCTAGAATTAGAATTCCTTCAACAATGATAACATCTTGAGGTTCTGTTCTGATCGTCTCACTTGAACGAGTAAACTGTGTGTAATCATAAACAGGCATATCAATTGCTTCATTATCCAACAATTGTTCCAAATCACTAATCATCTGTTCGTTGTCAAACGCGAGTGGATGATCATAGTTCACTGCTTTACGTTCTTCCATACTCATTTCAGCTTGATCATTATAATAAGTATCTTGTTGTAAAATCATGATTGATTCGCCAGCTAATTGTGAATAAATAGCATTACTAACCGTCGTCTTACCGCTACCAGTACCACCTGTTACACCAATAATAATGGGACGTTTTGTTCTTTTGCTCATGCTTTAGAAATCCTCCATTTATTCGAAACGTTCAGGTTCTTGCTGACTATCTCCAAATCGATAAGCAACGGCATCTAATATTCGTTTAGCTGCTTGCCCATCTCCATAAGGATTTTTAGCATTTGCCATTCGTTCGTACTCTGTCTTATTAGTTATTAATGATAGCATGGTTTCTTTGACTTTCACAGGGTCAGTTCCAACTAACTTCAATGTACCCGCCTTCACGCCTTCCGGACGTTCTGTGTTATCACGTAAAACAAGAACTGGTTTTCCTAATGATGGCGCCTCTTCTTGAACACCACCTGAATCCGTCATAATAAAGTAACTTTTTGCAGCGATATTATGAAAATCAACCACATCAAGCGGTTCAATTAGATGAACGCGCTGTTCTCCACCTAAGACTTCTTCGGCTAAATCTTTAACAACTGGATTTAAATGAACCGGATAAACGACTTCAACATCTGGCTGATCTTTAACGACAGATTTAATCACTTCGAAAACACGACGCATAGGTGCACCTTGGTTTTCACGACGATGCATCGTGAGTAAAATCATTTTATTCGCAGGATTTACTTCTGATAGAACATCATGGTCATACTCTTTTTGAACTGTTTGTTTTAAAGCATCGATGGCTGTGTTACCTGTTACAAAAATATTTTCTTTTGGATGATTTTCTAATAACAGATTAGTTTCGCTTTGCGAAGTTGGGGCAAAGTACATATCTGCCAGTACATCTGTTAGTTGACGGTTCATTTCTTCTGGAAACGGTGAATACTTATCCCAAGTCCGTAATCCCGCTTCAACGTGTCCAATTGCCACTTGATTATAAAAAGCTGAAATACTAGCGGCGAATGTTGTTGTTGTATCACCATGAACTAAAATAATATCAGGCTGCTCTACTTTAATAACATCATCTAATTTTTGTAAAACATTTCGAGTTGTATCACTTAATGTCTGGTTAGCGTGCATCACATTCAAATCATAATCTGGCGTTATTTTAAATATCTCTAAGACTTGGTCCAACATTTGGCGATGTTGTGCTGTTACGACAGTTACTGTTTCAAACTCCGTCGTACGTTCTTTTAACTCTAAGACAACAGGTGCCATTTTTATTGCTTCTGGACGCGTCCCAAAAACAGTCATCACTTTTACTTTTTTCATAATTGGCCTCCTCAATGATTATATTAGTTACTATTATACCAAAGAAAAGACAAAATTCTGATTTTGTTAACAAAAATTTAATAGCCTAATTATTAATCATTTTCTCATTAATATGTTATCATTATTTCATAAATAAATTTGGAGGTCTTTCTATGTCAAAAATAAATTTTGAAGATCAACTTAAAAAATATGCTGAATTAATCGTCAAAGTCGGTGTTAACGTCTCAAAAGGCCAAACAATCGTCCTACAAATTTCCGTAACCCAACAAAAATTAGCTCATTTAATCGTCAATGAAGCTTATGCTGCTGGCGCAAGTGAAGTTATCGTTAAATGGGCAGATAGTCATGTCTCGAAATCATTCCTTGAATTTGCTCCACTAGACCGTTTAGTCGACGTTCCTGGTTATGCAACCTCAGAAGTTGAAGATTGGGTTGCTAAAAAAGCATCTCGCATCTCAGTCATGTCAGATGATCCTGATGCCTTTGCTGGTATCCCTTCTGAAAAGATTGCCTCACGCCAAAAAGCTATGGGTCAAGCTCTACGTCCATTACGTAAAGCAACTCAAAATAATGACGTTAGTTGGACTGTAGTCGCTGCCGCAGATACTGCTTGGGCTGAACTCGTTTTTCCTGAATTAAAAGGCGAACTTGCTGTTTCACGACTTTGGGAAGAAATTTTTAAAACAACACGTATTGATCATGAAGATCCAATTGAAGCATGGCATCAACATGATTTAACATTGCGCACAAAAGCTGAAGAATTAAATAAAGAACAATTTTCTGCTTTACATTATGTTGCCCCAGGGACAGATATCGTCATCGGTCTCCCTAAAAATCATTTGTGGGAAGGCGCCGGTTCATTTGATGCACAAGGTCATGAATTCATGGCTAACATGCCTACCGAAGAAGTTTTCACCGCACCTGATTCTAGACGTATTGATGGTTACATTTCTTCAACAAAACCATTAAGCTACGCAGGAACTACTTTGAGTGGTATGAAATTTACTTTTGAAGCAGGTAAGGTTGTTAAAGCAACTGCTGAACAAGGTGAAGAAGTTTTACAGCACTTACTAGAGACTGATGATGGCGCAAAATCATTGGGTGAAGTTGCTTTAGTTCCAGACCCTTCTCCAATTTCACAATCAGGAATAACGTTCTTTAATACATTATTCGATGAAAATGCCAGTGACCATTTAGCGCTTGGCTCCGCTTATCCCTTCTCTATTAAGGATGGTACTAAAATGAACGATACTGAATTAGCCGCTGCTGGTTTAAATTTAAGCCAAACGCACGTTGACTTCATGGTCGGCTCATCTGACATGTCAATTGATGGGCTTCGTGAGGATGGCAGTACAGTACCCGTTTTCCGTAATGGGGATTGGGCATAAATGATCACATAAAAAGGTATAAACTAGCATTTCTGTTAGTTTATACCTTTTTCACTACTACTTATTTTATTGATTAGGTTTTTGTAACCCAAATTCAGAAAGTATATCTTAATATAGTATATTAAAATCATATGTTTGTTTATATTAAATGTCATTTTTATAATCCCTATAAGTAAAGGTAATAAAAGCTAAGCTACTAATCACCCACGCTGCAATAACCATCATTAGTCGAGGTTTAGTAATGATTTTTGAATGATAACTAAGCGTTACTCTATTGATACCTTTTTTTGTTGCTTTAATCGTTGGACTACCTATATTTGATAAGGTAATCTTTTTTATATTAAGCTTAGTTCCATTTAGTGTAACTTTTGAATTGTTATAAACAATAATAGGTAAGGACATTGTTTCTCCTATTTTTGTTGCAGTCCATCTAAGCGATAAATCACCCTTATCTGTCACTCTTTTTATAATATTTGACTTATTCATTATAATTTCATTTTTATATTCATTGTAAGGATCCTTGCTTAATTCTTGATTATTAGGTAAATAATCTGGAGTTGATTTTTGTGCTACCTCTAACCCTTTTTTTAAATCACGATTAGTAAAAGCATTTCTTATTTGGACAGTACTTAAAGAATCTGGGGTTGTAACATGTCCTTTAGCTATAATTGACTCATTTGAATTCCAAATTTCATTTTTAGTCTGAATATCACTATACGATTGCCCTAAAATAAAAATACTTCCGACAATTAAAAACAATGAACAATTTTTCTTTGCATTCGGCGAAGGTAACGTAGAAATTGTAGCACTGAACCCCGCTACTAATAGAATCGTAGTAAAACTATCAAATCGATAAGGAAACTGTAAAAAACTTTGTAACTGTGGAATTAATATAGATATCCTAGTCCACGGAAATAAATTTGTAGTTAGAGCAAGAAAAATAGCTCCTATTATAGTAACAATCTTATTAGCTAGAGATAATTCTTTTCTTTTTGAAAACAACCAAACAATTTGTAACACAAAAATGATACTCATAACCAATCCAAACTGTGTACCACTATAGTTACCAGTTGAAAGGTTCATGGTTGAACCAGACATGTTTGAATTGGCAAATGGTGAATATATTTTATTATTTGAGAAAACATCCAACATAGCTCCCCAAACATTAAAGGTCAGAACTAACGCCAGTAAACTGGCTAGAAAACATTTTAATAAAAGTTGTAATTTCTGGTTAGTTTGAATAAAGCCAATGAAAAAGAATACAACTAAAACGCCAATTGACATTAAGGCGCTTAAGACGTGAATTTGGATTAGCACTGAAACTGCTAATGCTAAAGGTAGTACTTTTAAATCCTTAGCATTATTTTTAATCATTTTAAGCCCAAGAATGACAATCAAAGGCATCAACATAACGCCCCATATCATAAAATTCTGATAGATTGACCATCGAGTGATATAGAAACTACCCATAAAAAGACTAGCAGCTAAGACTGAATTTTTTTTAGTCGCTTTCAATTCTCTAGATAGAAAATACATTGAAAATCCACTAATAAAGAAAATTATGAATGACGTGACAATTTCAAATTTAATCCAACTATGCACGATACCTAGTAATCCACCTAAAAGGTAAGTAAACCCTGGTCCATATAAGGCATTAACAATTCGACCACTTTGTTGAAAACCGTAATTAGATTGAAAATAATTAAAGTTACCTGTTTTAAGCTGCATATAATCATCATAGATACGGTTAAAATGGAATAGAGAATCAGCACCAACTACTAAACTATTATTAAGTATCTGCGGAACTGTCAGAAAAAAACTTAATATAAAAATAACGCAAAATACCGTTCCATATTTTTTTAAAGATTCAAACTTATTTATCAAGCTATTTACTCCCAAATAAAATTATTTAATGGTTTAATTATAACAATAGAAAATTGTGCTGTCACTCAAGAAATATAATATTGCTAGAACTAAAAGATCAATATCTATGAAACTACTGACACCTTAGCCATGTTGTAAATGAAAATTATGACTATGAATTTAAAAATCTACAATAGTAATAATTGACTTATTTATTTTTGCCATTTACAATGAAGTAATCAGCCTTTTTGTCTCTGTAGCTCAGCTGGATAGAGCAACCGCCTCCTAAGCGGTAGGTCATCAGTTCGACTCTGATCAGGGACATCTTAAATAAATTTTCCGCCTTATAGGTTACAAGACTTCGGTATACTGCCGAGCTTTTGTAACCTATTTTTTATATATTTAACTTGTAAGTGCTATTTATTTTATCCTTGAAATTGTAGCAGTAGAAGAATTACTATTATATAAATTGTATTAATGAATGCAATTAATATAAATAACAACATACCACATAGACGATAACCAATATTTTTCTGAAAAAAGGGTAGTCTTTCAATATAAGTTCCAATGCCAATCATACCCGTCCCCACTAACCACATGCCAATCGTTAAATTCACAACTATTAACCATGGTTCAATTAAACACAACACGATACTAACAATTCCTACCCATTTCATTTCATTATTTACAGGTTTAAACCTTTTTCTCATCGGAAAGACCTTCTTCCACGTTATATATATTTGTTTAACAATTTTTTTAAGGTCTAAAACACATCATTTTATCCAATCTTTTCTAAACTATCTTTAAGATTTCGATAATTGTACACCTAATATTATTTTTCCACTAAGCAATAAGACTTTCGCAAATAAAAAAATACTGTTTAAGCAAACAATCATTGCTTAAACAGTATTTTAAATCGCATCGAAATTTTATATCTTCAATTTTTCCAGTTTATAATTCGACACCATTTGTTTTAATAACATTTTGATACCAATAGAACGAATCTTTTTTCAATCGATTTAGCGTCCCGTTACCTTCGTTATCTCGATCTACGTAAATGTAACCATAGCGTTTCGCCATTTCGCCTGAGCCTGCGCTAATTAAATCGATACAGCCCCATGATGTGTAACCTAGACAAGAAACCCCGTCTGCAATCGCCTCACCCATTGCTTCAATATTTTCACTTAGATAAGAAATGCGATAATCATCATGAATTTTATTGCCTTCTTCCACAACATCTTTTGCACCTAATCCATTTTCAACAACAAATAATGGTTTCTGATAACGATCATAAATTTGATTCATCGTTGTTCTCAAACCAAGGCCATCTGTTTGCCAGCCCCATTCGCTTGTCTTTAAGTAAGGATTTTTTAAGCTATCAAAGACATTTGCTGCTGTTTTATCAGTCATCTCAGGATCAGCGCTTGCTAATCTTGATGAATAATAGCTAAATGAAATGAAATCAACTGTATTTTCTAATAAATCTTTTTCGTCGGTATCTGCCATTTTAATTTCTATACCCATATCTTTAAATAATCTTGCCGAATAACTTGGGTAGTAGCCACGTGACTGAACATCAATAAAGAAGTATCCTTCCCGATCCTTTGTCATTGCTTCAAATACATCTTTTGGATTAGGTGTATTGGGATAGGTAACCCCAGCCGCTAACATACACCCTATCTTAAAATCAGGATTAATTTCGTGTGCTAATTTTGTCGCAAGCGCAGAGGCAACTAATTGATGATGTGCCGCTTGATATTTGATTTGGTCAGGATTATCAATCCCTTCCAAATCTAATCCACCGCCCAATAACGGAATGTGTAAAATCATATTAATTTCGTTAAATGTTAACCAATACTTAACCTTATCCTTATAACGCATAAATAAGACGCGTGAAAAGTTTAAGTAATTATCAATCATTCGACGGTCAGCCCAACCATTCATTTTTTTCAACATCCCTAACGGCGTATCGAAATGGTTAATTGTTACTAACGGTTCCATCCCTAATTCGTTACAAAGATCGATAACTTTATCATAGAATTCTAGCCCTTTTTCGTTTGGTTCTTTTTCATCACCTTGTGGAAATATCCGTGGCCAACTAATTGACATTCTGAAGGTTTTGAAACCCATTTCTGCCATTAATCGTAAATCTTCTTCATAATGATGATAAAAATCAACAGATTCATGACTAGGATAAAAATCTTCTTTCATCTGCATCGCTTCTTTTACATTAAATAAATAATCCCAGCGACCATGGTGTGCGTCTGGTAATATATCTACTAATGACAGGCCCTTACCATCAACATCATAGGCCCCTTCAAATTGATTAGCGGCCGTTGCGCCACCCCATAAAAAGTTATCTGGAAAATTTGATTTTGTCATCTTATTGACCTCCTGAATTAATTTCTAAATCTAATAAATCAGTACCAACAATTATTTCTGACTGGTCTTTAGCAAGTGGTTTAATTTTTTTATATTTTGGTGTGTTCGTCACGATAATTGGCGTAATAATTTCATATCCTGCCTGTTTAATACCTTCAATATCGAATTTAAGTAATAAATCGCCTTTTTTTACGACGGTATCAATTTCTGTTTGAATTTCAAAATACTTACCTTCTAATTCAACTGTATCCATTCCGATATGCATTAAAATTTCGGCGCCATCGTCTGTCACCATACCAACTGCGTGTCCTGTTGGAAAAACTAATGTTATTTTACCATCAGCAGGTGCGTATAATTGACCAACTTCAGGTAGAATTGCGATACCGTCACCCATAATACCAGAACTAAAGACAGGGTCTTTAACCTCTGATAAAGGTAATACTTCGCCTTTAAGTGGGCTACCAAGGATTTCTCCACTCATTTCTACTTCTACAGGTACTACTGACGTTGTTACTTTTGTTTCAGCAACAGCAACGGGTACTTCTTGATCTTCCTTTGTTAAACCGAACATAAGTGTTAAGACATATGCCAATACGAATGAAACAACGATTGCTATCAGCACAGCGTAGAATGACATATCAATTCCTGTCTTAGGATTCAAGTAACTTGGAATAGAGAAAATGCCTAATCCACCAACCATGTATCCTTTTGTCCCAAATACACCAAGAACCATGCCACCAATAGCGGCTGAAATACATGTAATAATAAATGGTTTTTTACGAGGTAACGTAATTCCGTAAATAGCGGGTTCCGTAACACCAAAGATTCCTGAAATAAATGAAGAATAGCCAAGACCTTTTAGTTTTTTATTTTTTGTTTTAATTGTAATTGCCAATACTGACCCAATTTGAGCGAACGTTGTCCCTAGCATAAGTGCTAAAATTGGATCTGAGCCTGTTGTTGAAATGTTAAGTAAGGCAAGTGGAACAAGTCCCCAATGTAACCCGAAGATAACAAGTACTTGCCATAAGCCACCAAGAACTGCGCCAGCGGCAATTGGACTAAATGTGTATACAGCTGTAAATCCGGTTGCCACAATATCACTAGCCCAAGTTGTTATGGGACCTATAAAGATAAATGTAATAGGCACAACAACAAGTGCTGTTAACATTGGCACTAAGAATGTTCGTACAACTTCTGGTATCACTTTTTTGAAGAATGGTTCCACTTTTGATGCAAACCAAATTGATACAATAATAGGTACAACTGATGATGCGTAACTCATCATGATTACTGGAATCCCCAAGAATGTCATATAGATTGGTGATTCAAAAATTGTTCCTGCAAATAAAGTGTACAGCACTTTTCCACCTGAAGCGGCTAGTGTTGCTGGCAATTGTGCCACAATAGTTGGGTAAACTAAGGATGCACCAATAACCATTGCCAACAATGGATTAACGTGGAATTTTTTACTAGCACTGTAAGCTAAGATAATCGGGAAGAAATAAAAGAAAGAATCTCCTAATGCATTTAAAATAATATACGTTCCAGATGTCGGTGCCACCCAGCTAAATGCGACTAGTAATGAAACTATTCCTTTGATCATCCCTGTTGCAGCTAAAACACCTAGAGCTGGTGCAAAGATACCTGAAATCATATCAATAAAGGCATCAAGCGGTTTCATTTTTTCGCCATCATTATCTGGCACAATGCCATCACCATCAAGTCCGCTACCTTTAACTAATGCATCATAAACTTCCGGAACTTGATTTCCAACAACCACTTGGTACTGGCCGCCACTTTTAACAACGGTCACTACGCCGTCCATATTTTTCAACATATCGGTATTGGCCTTAGATTCATCTTTTAATTTAAATCTTAGTCGGGTTGTACAATGGACTACGCTATTAACGTTAGCTTCGCCACCTACATTTTTTAAAATATCTTTAGCTAATTTTTCGTAACTCATCACAATCACTCCTTTATATTTTTTATAAATTAAAACCCAGTTATCCATTTCAACTCAAAAAATACGAGTTTGCATGGATAACTGGGTTTATGCTTGCTTATAAATGGCAATAACACACCTAATTATCAATTTATTTAATTTTCTGTTTGCCGATGGGTTACTCGCCAGATATGTAAAACTAGATAAACTTGTTCGTCTGCTTGTAAATCCCAATCGGCCCGTTCTCGAATATACTGCACGATTTTTTCCACTGTTTCGTACACTTGTGGATACCGACTAATCATCATGGCGAGCAACTCAGGGTCAAGTTCTGCACGATCAATCTCAGTATTATGAAAATGCCTAATGAATAAATAGCGTAAATGTGAGACAAATCGACTATAATTAAATGATTTTTCGTCGAGAATAATACCAGTATCTAATTGAATAATATTAACAATTCCCGAAATGAGTTCTGTCAGCTTCATCGATTCTTGAACAGCATGTCCGCCTTCTTTGACGTTAATCAAATGATAGGTTAATAAAATCAATTCATTATTTTGAACCGTAATGTCAAATTTTGATTCGATTTCTTTAATACCAACCTTTGCAGCTTGGAATTCACTTGGAAATAATTTTTTCATTTCCCAATGAACAGATCGGTCATTTAAAAACATTTCTTCACGATTTTTTTGTAATGAATATTGAAAATGGTCCACTAAAATCAAAAATTGAACATCATCAAATGTCACATCAATTAATGGCTCTACTACTCCAACAAAAGTTGTCGTAACTTCCAAAGTTTCTGCATCAAATCCTGAAATTAATTTCATTGTATCTGAATCTTCTTCAGCTTTAAACCGTCGGTCAATCTGGTCCTTATCGATATTATCTCCAGCATGATAACCGAATCCAATACCGTTACCAATGACCACCCACTCAACATTGTCGGATGATTCAACTAAAGCTGCATTATTATTAAAATTTTTTACGAACTTCACATCAAACCGACCCCTTCCCATAAAAAATGACCTACAAATACAGATATTTTCATATCTACATCAATAGGTCATGCCTGATCGAATCAGTAACACTCATTTCATATTTATTGTATCATTTATTGTAAGCGTTATCAATAGCTATTTAAATTACTTTATAACTTACTACCATTTTCTTTAATGACCTTTTGATACCAATAGAATGAATCTTTCTTATATCGTTTTAATTCTTTCGCACTTTCTTCATCACGATCAATATAAACAAAGCCATAGCGCTTTTGATAGCCATTTGACCAGCTCAATAAATCAGTGAAACTCCAAGTTGTATACCCAATGACTTTTACACCGTCTGAAATGGCTTCTTGAATGGCTTTAATATGTTCATTGATAAAGTAAATTCGGTAATCATCATGAATTGTATTGCCTTCTTCTAATTTATCATAAGCACCAAGACCGTTTTCAGTAATAAGAACAGGTAAGTCGTAACGACTATCAATTCTTCTCAGAGCAATTCTTAGCCCTTCAGGATCAATATTCCAATCCCAATCAGTTTGTTTTAAAAATTCATTATTAGTAGTCTTAAACATGCCTGGAACGCCACTTTCGGAGCTAGTCCCCTTTTTACCTGTATTATTTTCAGCAGCAAGTCCAACACCACCAACTAACGGATTAGCCGCAATTGTTTGGGTTTGATAATAATTTAAACCCATAAAATCTGGTTTTCCAGCAATTAAAAGAGCTTGATCTGCTTCTGTAACAGTAGGTGCAGTTCCACGTTCAGTTAACCATTTATAAATCATTTTTGGATAACGTCCATAAACATAAATATCCATCCAAAAATGAGCAGCATAATCTTCATAGTTAGTAGCCGCAACTTGGTTTTTAGGATCTCCATTAACTGCATAACCCGGGCTATAGGCAAAGCTAGGCCCAATTTCACCTTGATAATGACCTTCATGAAATGCCTTAATTGCTGAAGCATTTGCTAAATTAGCAATGTGATTTGCAGCATACATTCTTTTTTCATCATTTACTGCAGGCGGATGACTCTCCATTTGATAGCCATGAGAAATAAATACGTTTTGTTCATTTAATGATACCCAATATTTAACACGATCACTGAATGCATCAAAACAAGTTTTCGCATAATCCGTAAAATCAGTAATAATTTCACGAGATTCCCAACCAGCATATTCATCTTGTAATGCTTGTGGTAAATCCCAATGATAAAGTGTCACAACAGGTTCAATATTATTCGCAATTAACTCATCGATTAATCGATTATAAAAATCTATCCCCTTTTGATTAACTTTACCTTTTCCTTCTGGATAAATACGTGTCCAAGCAATTGAAAAACGGTAAGCTTTCAATCCTTGCTCCTTCATTAAGGCGACATCTTCTTTAAAACGGTGATAATGATCGACGGCTACATCACCATTTGTACCCTTAAATGTTTTCCCAGGAATTCTTACAAATTTATCCCAAACTGATAATCCTTTACCATCTTCTTGATACGCACCTTCAATTTGGTAAGCAGCTGAGGAAGCCCCCCATAAAAAATCAGTTGGAAATTGACTCATTTTTTCATATTCCATTATCTATTCTCTCCTTAAAAATAATCACTTAATATCGGTTGTTCTTTAATTAATGCGCCATCGAATAACGTCACGTCGCCTGATACAAATCCATATTGTTTTAATTGTTTAAATGTTCGATACCCCATCATACTTCGTGTTAAATTTTGAATATCCGTTGTAAACGTAGTTGCTGAATTTTCAGTCTTTTCAACTTTTGTTTGTCCGTCTATTCGGCTAATTTGCCAATAGCCTTCATTAGCCTGAATAGTCGAATCTTGAACTTGAATCACAATTTGTGGAAAATCTTGCTGGTAAGGGTATCTGCTGAGAAAGTCTTCAACATTTACAATTCTTGCCATCATGTAAGGTTGCGTTGTCACTTCAACTTGAGGATTTGCCAGTACATCTGGAAATGGCTGTCCAATTGGACTCTCATAACTAAACCATTCGTATGCTGATTGATGCTTAAGCACAAAATTTTGTAATTGGAGCCAACTCTCACTTGTTTGATATATCCATTCAACGATTTTAAATTCATCAGTTTCTCTTTGATAAACAAGATAGCCTTCTGACTCATTTTTTTCATTATAATAGACCGCTACTTCCCAGTTAGGGTGTTTCTCCGCCGAATAAGTTAACCACCAATCTGGCCGTTCAATACCACCTTGTTGAGAGAGCTGATTCTGTTGGTATAATTTATTTAATTCCTCTTTTACATCCAAATAACGGTGACGTTCAACGTGACCTATGGCCTTAACTTTTAATCGTGGTAAATCCTTCGTATTCATCCGATATATCGTTTGATCAAATGTTGCTTCGTAACCGAATTTACGATAGAACGGATACGAAAATGGCGCTAAATACGATAATGTCGTTCCATTATCATACATCTCATCCAGAGCTAAATTCATTAATTGTCCAATACTACCCTGACCAGCAAATTCTGGATAACTTGCAACATAGCCAATACCACCCATTTTAAATTGAGTCCCGTGAAAATGAGTCGTAAATGGTGTATTAATCACACCGCTGACAACTTTCCCAGATTCAACTGAGCCCCAATCTGATGAATGCTCATAAAGTTTGCGAAAAAAGCTCTTTCTCTGTGCTGATACTTTTTTATTAAAGGCATAAATTGATAAATCAAAGTAACTTCCAAAATGAGTTTCATCTAACTTCATATTTGTCATGGATCTACTCAACTCCTTCTTCTGTACGAATTAACCTCTTTAAATATAGCACGGTTACCCTATTCGTGCAATCGCTTACAAAATTAGTCAATAAAAAAATCATCCAATTATTATTGGATGATCCTTCTCATTAATCAAAATGTTCTGCTTTTGGTTTGCGTCTTTTACCTTTATTTTTTTGATTTCTCAAACGAACTTTACGATGTGGTTTCTTTACTGGTTCATCAGATTGCTTTTGACCATCAACTGTTTTGGCTTTCACTTCAACTGGTTTAAGTTTCTTAGCTTTTGGTTCAGCCACACGTTCTGGTCTTTCTGTTACAATCGCACCATCATATAAGTAACCTTTTTCAATTTCAAATGGTGTATTTTTTAAATCTTGTTTTAAGGTACGTAGATCATGTTCATTTCCAAGATTAATAACCATCCCTTCAGCACCCATCCGGCCTGTCCGGCCGACACGATGAATATATGACGTCGTATCTTTAGGCATATCATAATTTACGACTGCGGGTAACATTGGAATGTCCAAACCTCGAGCGGCAACATCCGTCGTTAGTAATAATTTAATTTCATGCTTATGAAGTTGTGATAAAGCATTAGCACGATTAACTTGGCGTTGCTCGCTATCTAAGACAGCGACTGGTACATGATCATATTTTAATTTTTGAGCCATATCTTGTAACGATGATAGTTGGTTAAAGAAAACTAGTGCATAAAAATCTTCAACATTTGCTAAACGACGCAACGTTGATTGACGTTTACGCGTTGGTGTTTCAATTGAATAATGGTGAACGATACCTTGTGTTTGATCAACTTCACGAACATCATAAGTTGTCACATTAGCACCAAACCATTTTTTCAAATCATCTAATATTGCCGTTTCCGTCGCAGAAAAGAAACTTAATTGAATGCCTGCAGGTGCCTGGCTGATTAAATCACGACAAGTTGTTAGTGTTTCATCCGTTAATAAATCATCCGCTTCATCAATGACAACTGATTTAACTTTATGTAATTTAATTTTTTTATCTTCAGCTAAATTCAATAAGCGACCTGGTGTTCCGACAATAATCTCAGGTTTTTTCTTTAAATTTTCAATTTGGCGTTTCATATTAGCACCACCAATAATAGCTTGAACTTTTAAATCAAGTTCTTTAGCCCAAGGACGAATGACACCTGCTAATTGCATAGCTAATTCTTGTGAAGGTGCAATAATCAATAGTTGAATGCCATCTTTAGGTATTAATCTTTCGAGTAAAGGTAAGCTGAACGCTAATGTTTTACCAGAACCGGTTGGTGCTAATCCAAGGATATTTTCACCTGATTTTAGAGGTTCATAAACGGCTTCTTGGATGGGTGATTGTGTTTCAAAACCTTGTTCTTTAAAATATGCATCAAATTTTGGATTCATTTTAGTCTCTTTCTTTTAACTTCATAGGATTAGTTTTAATAATTAAGTATAGCATATAAAAAATAAGCTTCCATTGATTCACAGAAACTTATCTCAATAATTCTTATTTATGATCAGCTGGAAATTCAATTCCGGCACTTTTCCTTAAATCAAACAATACTTGATTAACTGTCACACTAAGTTTTTGCCATTTTATATAATCAGCTTTGTTCGTTACGTCATTGGGGTTATTGATGACTCTAGCAAAATCAATCGCTTCAGCTAACATCGGATTTTTAGCTGGTTTTTGACTAAGTAGTTCTTCTTTATCAGAGCCATCTCGATAAAGAACCTCATTTAATTCAGCTGCATTATCCATCACAATTGTGTCTTTTAGGCCATAGATTTCACTAGTTAAATATGAATTTGCTGTCTTACCAATATTTAAGGTCACTCTAAAATCTTCATAAGTTAGAATTGCGACACCTTTACCATCAACACCTGTTGGTAACATTGTTGGATAGTACTGAACTTCAAGTGGTGTACCAAACCAAGAAATAGCATTATAAACAACGTAAACACCTAAGTCTTGTAATGCACCACCAGAAAATTTTGGTGAGAAGATATTAGGTTCTTCACCTGCTAAAATAGCATCATAACGTGACGAATACTTCATATAAGTTAAAGTTGCGCCTTGGATGGTCTCTAGTTCAGTTACTTTTTGTTCAATAATTTTGAAATTATCTTGATGAATTTGTCGAGCTGCTTCAAATAATTGACTTCCAGGATGTTCCCTAAGAACCGTCTGAATAGCGGCCATTTCTGTTGGATTTGAGACCACTGGTTTTTCGGCAATAACTTTTTTACCAGCTTCAATCGCTAATTTAATTTGTTCAAAATGTAAACTATTCGGAGAAGCAATATAGATTACCTCAAATTTATCTGAATTTAAAAATTCTGTCATATTATCGTAAAAATTTGTTGCACCATATTTTTCACCAAAATCTTTGGCTTTTAATTCGGTTCTTGAATAGACACTAGTCAATTGAAATTCATTAGATTCATGCGCTGCTTCAACGAATTGACCTGTAATCCAATTTGTACCAATAATACCTAATTTAATCATACCCAATACCTCCATTTTATTATTAAATTCATTATAACAACAATTGAACCGTTTTCATAACGATTGCTTTATTTCAATTTTGTGACGATAGATTAAATTTATATATATTTTGGGCAATTCTTTCCGCTTGTTAGCTAAAAGTGCTATATTTAAGTAGAAGAGTTCTAATTAGGAGGGATAGCTGTGAAGAAACGTAGTTTTGCACTACTAGGTGCATCATTTTTTATTGGATTAACGAAAGATATTAAGTCTATAACCGCACCTAAAACTAAGGTTTCTTTACCTATTTTTTATGCTGGACATTGGCTATTCTACGATGAATTAAGTCATCGACACCATAATTTGGATATTTCATCAGACCTCACAATTCGAATTGACGAACGTGCACTCGATGGTAAGATTGAACATATAGATGAGCGTGAACTTAGTTTCTTAGATGAATATGGTTTTCATCTAAGAATTGATGCAAACGATCAAGGACCAGTGAGTTTGTTTGACGAAGCAGATAACCGGACCTATCCCATTAAATTAGCCCCAATTGTAGAATCACAAGATGATAAAAATGAAGATGTAGATTAACAGAATTTTGTTGATTATCATCTTCATTTTTTGTTTCATTACACGTTTAAATAGTCTAAAATAGTTAAATACGCATTTTAATATAGAAACGAGGACCTTTTTCCATGAACAATGATCACCTAAAACGAGATATTGGCTTTTTCGCTGCCCTTTCAACTGTAATGGGAACAGTTATCGGCGGAGGCGTTTTTTTTAAAGTTTCAAGCGTTACACAACAAACCCAATCTGCTAACTTAACTTTATTTGTTTGGTTACTTGGTGGCTTTTTAACTATCTGTGCTGGATTAACCGCTGCAGAACTTGCAGCCGCCATCCCAGAAACTGGTGGCGCCATTAAATATATCGAATATACTTATGGCCGTTTCCCAGCATTTTTACTTGGCTGGGCACAAATAATCATTTATTATCCAGCAAACATTGCAGCTCTTTCAATTATTTTTGGCACACAATTAATTAATCTTTTCCATCTTGATTCACATTTAATTATCCCATTTGCTTTAATTAGTGGAATCAGTATCACATTGATTAACTTTTTAGGCGCCAAAGTTGGTGGTACCTTTCAATCAATTTCATTAGTTTTAAAATTATTACCTATTATTGTCATTGTGATATGGGGGATTTTCACTCCTGGACAAGTGACGTTTAGTTTAATTCCGTTAACATCCGGCGCGCACCAGTCTTTCTTTACTGCTTTAAGTGGCGGCCTTCTTGCGACCATGTTTGCTTATGATGGCTGGATTGGGGTTGGAAATATTGCCGGAGAGATGCACCATCCAGAACGTGATTTACCGAAAGCCATTATTTCAGGATTATTTTTCATCACAATTATCTATACATTAATTAATTTTGTTTTTCTTAAGGCTCTTCCTATTTCAGGATTAGCTGGCAATTTAAATGCAGCTTCTGATGCCTCAAGACAACTATTTGGACAATTTGGTGGTAAGTTTGTGACCGTTGGTATCTTAATTTCAGTCTACGGTGCCACTAACGGCTATACGTTAACCGGTATGCGCGTTCCATATGCGATGGCCTTAGAAAACCAACTCCCCTTTAGTAATTGGCTAAAACGCTTATCTCCTCATACGAGAGTTCCATATATTGCGGGCTTTTTACAAATAAGTATCGCAATAATAATGATGTTCTTAGGTAGTTTTGATTTATTAACAGATATGCTTATTTTTGTTATTTGGATTTTTAATGTACTAGTTTTCGTTGCTATCTTTATATTACGAAAACGTGAACCTGAATTAAATAGACCCTATAAAGTTCCTTTATATCCAATCATTCCAATCATCGCGATTATTGGGGGTATTTTTATACTCGTTGCGACACTATTAACACAAACGACGTTAGCACTTGTTGGTCTATTAATAACGGGACTTGGCATTCCTGTTTACTTTATTCATCAAAAAAGCCAAGGATAATTATACAAATAAAAACATTCAACTTTTAGAGCCAGATAGGCTCATATCCCTTAAGTCGAATGTTTTTATTTTTTATAAATTATTTAAATAGTTACTATATCCAGCAGCTTCCATTTCTGCTTCAGGAATAAACTTCAATGAGGCAGAGTTAATACAATAACGTAATCCGCCTTGGTCTTTAGGTCCATCAGTAAATACATGACCTAAATGTGAATTTGCTTCCTTACTTCTAACTTCCGTTCGTTGATAACCAAAAAGACTATTATCAACCAACTCAGCAATCTTAGAACCTGGGATTGGTTTTGAAAATGATGGCCAACCGCAGCCAGCGTCATATTTTTCTGCTGAACTAAAAAGTGCTTCCCCACTAACAACATCAACGTAAATTCCTTTTTGATAGAAGTCATCATATTTACCGGTAAATGGCGCTTCCGTTGCAGCATGTTGTGTAACTTCAAACTCTTCATTAGTTAAACGTTCACGTAATTCTTTTTCAGTTTCTTTTGACATAATGGACCTCCTAATGTTTTAAGATATCATTAGAATACTCTTTTTCACACTGAATACAATTTATCTGTTTGCAAAAAAAAGGCCAAAAGTAAAATACCTTTGGTCTTCCTCATCTATTATATTAAATTGGTTATTTTTCTAAAATTGTAACTGTTTCAATATGTGTTGTTTGTGGGAATTGATCCACTGGTAAAATTGGTTTTGTAACTTTGTAACCATCATCTAAGAAGCTCTGTAAATCACGAACTAATGTTGAAGGGTTACAACTAATGTAAACAACTTTTTTAGGTTGCATTTTAAGTGTACTTTCAATAAATGCTGGTTCTAGCCCCTTACGAGGAGGATCGACAACTAAAACGTCAGGTCTTAAGTTAGCATGACTCCAGTTTTCCATCCAGTTTTCTGCCATCCCAGTTTCAAAACGAACATTATCAATACCATTAATCTTAGCATTTTCTTTCGCATCTTTAACCGCTGCAGAAACTAATTCTACACCATAGATTTGACGAGCATGTTTTGCCATTGATAATGAAATTGTTCCAATACCACTATAAGCATCAATAACTGTTTCATTACCAGTTAAACCAGCACGTTCAAATGCTGCAGCATATAATTTTTCTGTTTGGACAGGATTAATTTGGTAGAAAGAATGTGGTGAAATTCTAAATGTTAATCCATTTAATTGATCTTCAATATAACCAGGGCCAAATAAAACTTTGTTTTCGCGGCCTAAAATAACATTTGTCTTTTCAGAATTTGTATTTTGAACAATAGTTGTAACCTCAGGTAATGATTCACGGATTGCAGCAGTAATTTCAGTAAACATTGGTAATTTCTTAGAGCGTGTTACTAAGACAATCATCATTTGTTTTGAGTAATGACCACGGCGAACCATAATGTGACGGATAATCCCTTTATGTGCACGTTCGTCATATGCTTCCACATGGAAACGTTGTAAGACATCACGTACAGCTACGATTGCTTTATCAATTTCTTCATCTTGAATTAAAAAATCTTCAATTGCAACAAAATCATGACTGTTTTTCTTGAAGAATCCTGTTTTTAATTCACCAGCAATTTCGCGAACAGGCACTTGTGCTTTATTACGGTAATGGAAAGGATTTTCCATTCCAACAGCATCAGATACTTCAATATCCAAATGCGCTTTTTTCAATAACTCTTGAACTTGTGCTTGTTTGAATTTTAATTGTGCTGGGTATGCTAAATGTTGTAAAGGTGCAATTCCAGTTTGTGTATATGCTGAACCTTTTGTTTCAACACGATCTGGGCTCTCATTACGAAAAGCTAAAACTTTAGCGAAACCAAAGTTCTTGCTAACTTTCATTACACGAATACTAACTTTTTCGCCTGGTAATGCATTTTCAATAAATAATGGGTAGCCATCAACTTTAGCGACACCCATACCTTGATAAGTTAAATCGATAATTTCTGTATCAAATTCTTGGTTCTTTATTACTGGAGGTAGTTTTTTCATTGTTGTCCTTTCGATGTTCCTGCGTATTTACTTTATTCAACCATGTTTAACCCCTAAAAGTCAATAGTTGCCAACTCTAGAAATAAAACAGGATTGAGGCCTTTACCAAGCACCTCAATCCTACTTAATTTCTTAGTTATCTCTTACTTTACTAATTGTACCATTACCGTCAACATCTTCACTATGCATTTCTTGGACTTCTTTTACAAAATGTTCTTCAGCTGTAATTTCGGCAGCCGTACGACCTGACGTAATTGACGTTTCTGGCAATGCATCTGTATTCGCAAAAATTTCGATATGTTGCTTTAAATTTTTGAAAGTCATTGGTGCATCACCACCATATTCACCATCAATATTAATCATCATTTTATTATCGACTGGTTTAGCAATTAATTTAGACGTTTTAACATAAATCACACGTTTATCATTAATATGCTTCCCACCATTTAACACAAGTGCCATTAAATGCAACATTTCGGCGATATTAGTCGCTTTAACAATAAGCAAGGTAAACTTACCGTCATCAAGTGAAGCGTTTGGTACGATTTGTTCAAAGCCACCTACAGAGTTCGTCAATGCTAATAAAAACATTGATGCTTTCCCTTTAAAAATTCCCCCATCATACTCAAGGTTCATTTCAATTGGTTTCATTCTAGGTAACATTTCAGCACCTTTAGCTAAATAAGCCAGATAACCAAAAAGTGATTTAAATTGTGAAGGAACATCATAAGTTAATTCCGTTAATAATCCACCACCAGCGATATTAATGAAATATTTTTCTCCAGCTTGTCCAACATCCATTTTAACTGTGTTACCTTTTGCAATTACTTTTGCAGCAGCAACTGAATCATCCCTAGGTATTTTCAAAGCTCTCGCATAATCATTTGTCGTTCCAGCTGGAATAACACCTATCTTAGGTCGGTGCTTAAGACCAGCAATTCCATTAGCAACTTCATTAATGGTTCCGTCGCCACCAGCAGCAATTACTAAATCAAACCCTGATTTAGCAGCTCTCGTTGCTTCATCTCGAGCTGAATGTTTCTTCGCTGTCGTCGCATAAGCACTAGTTTCATACCCGGCATTTTCAATGATGTCTAGAATACTCACGAGATCACTTTTTAAAGCCTCACGACCGGATGTTGGGTTATAGATAATTCTGGCTCTTTTTCTCATTCCGTTCCTCCACATGAATCTTATTTTAATAAGATTATCTTTGCTTCAATGAGGCCATCAATAATTGATTGACCACATTAGGATTTGCTTGTCCCTGTGTTTGTTTCATGATTTGTCCGATTAAGAATCCAACAGCACGATCTTTACCATTTTTGAAATCTTCAATTGATTGTTCATTGTTATCTAAAATACCATCAATAATGGGTTGTAACTTAGCTGGGTCAGATAATTGAACAAGTCCCTTAGACTCAACCCAAGCTTTAGGTTCGCTACCATTTTTAATAATTTCTTGGAAAACTTTTTTAGCAATCTTACTTGAAATTGTTTCATCAGTAATTAAATTAATCATTCCAGCAAGATTTGCTGGTGTTAATTTAGTATCTTGTAAGTTTAATTTATTTGTATTCATGAACGCATTAACTTCACCCATTAACCAGTTAGCAGCTAACTTAGGATCTGCATCTAACTTAATTGTGTCTTCAAAGAAATCTGACATTTCTTTTGTTTGTGTTAAGACTTCAGCATCATATTCAGGCAAGCCTAATTCACTTGCATAGCGTGTCCGTCGTTTGTCAGGCATTTCGGGAATTGATTCTCTAACTTCTTGAATCCAGTCATCACTAATATGAATTGGTGGAATATCTGGTTCTGGGAAATAACGATAATCGCTAGCCCCTTCTTTGACACGCATCAAAATAGTTGTACCAGTTGGTGCATCAAAACGGCGTGTTTCTTGTTGAACAATACCACCAGACATCAAGACATTTATTTGACGTTTTTCTTCAAATTCAAGTCCTTTACGCACATTTTCAAATGAATTTAAATTTTTCATTTCAGTTTTTGTCCCATAACCGGGTTGGCCAATTGGGTTAATTGAAATATTAACATCAATTCGCATTGATCCTTCTTCCATCTTCACATCAGAAACACCGGTAAATTGAATAACTTGACGTAATTTTTCAAGATATGTGTAAGCTTCTTCAGGTGTTTTGATATCAGGACGTGAAACAATTTCAATCAAAGGTGTTCCTTGACGGTTTAAATCGACATAAGAATAGCCGTTAGGATTATGCGTATTTTTACCCGCATCTTCTTCAACGTGCATTTCTTCAATTCCGATTTTTTTCGTTTCGCCATTAACTTCAATTTCTAAGAAGCCGTTACGACCAATAGGTTCTTCTGATTGTGTGATCTGGTAAGCTTTTGGATTATCAGGATAAAAGTAATTTTTTCGGTCAAAATGGTTATCCTTTGTGATTTCACAATTTAAAGCTAAGGCAGCACGCATTCCGTATTCAATTGCCCCTTTATTGGCAGTTGGTAAAACACCTGGATAACCCCAGTCAATAACGTTGGTATTCGTATTAGGTTCTGCCCCAAAATCAACTTTTGAAGGTGAGAATGCCTTAGAGTTAGTTTTCATTTCAATATGAACTTCAAGTCCAATTGTTGTTTCAAAATTCATTAGTTTTGGCCTCCTAACGTAGGGACTTCTTTATGGAAATCAGTTGCTTGTTCAAATGCGTAACCAGCACGATACATTGTTGCTTCATCGAATGATTTCGCAATTAATTGTAATCCAACTGGTAAGCCATTTGAGAATCCAGCAGGAACTGACATGCCGGGTAGTCCAGCCAAGTTAACTGGAATCGTTAAAATATCATTCATATACATTGTAATTGGGTCTTCAATTTTATCACCAATATTAAATGCTGTATTAGGTGCAGTAGGCCCAATAATCAAATCATAATCATTGAATACATTACGGAAATCATTGCAGATTAAAGTCCGAACTTGAGCTGCTTTCTTGAAGAAAGCGTCATAAGTTCCAGCAGATAATGAGAATGTTCCTAACATAATCCGACGTTTAACTTCATCCCCAAAACCTTCTGAACGAGAACGTACATAAACATCTTCCAAACTCTTAACGTCTTGTGCACGGAATCCATAACGAATACCATCAAAACGTTGTAAATTAGATGATGCCTCAGAAGAAGCTAGAATATAGTAAACGGGCACACCATATTTACTGTTTGGTAAACTAACTTCGTCAACTGTTGCGCCAAGTTCTTCAAACGTCTTAACTGCTTTTTGAATGGCTTCTTTAACACCAGCATCAACACCCTCACCTAAATACTCTTTAGGTAAAGCAATCTTCATTCCTTTAATATCGCCAGTTAATCCAGCAGTAAAATCAGGAACAGCTTGCGCTGAACTCGTTGAATCATGAACATCGTTACCACTGATTGCATTTAAAACAGCAGCGTTATCTTTAACGCCACGTGTGAATGGTCCAATTTGGTCCAAACTTGATGCAAATGCAATTAAACCATAACGTGATACACGACCATAAGTTGGTTTTGTTCCTACGACACCATTAAATGAAGCAGGTTGACGGATAGAACCACCAGTATCTGAGCCTAAAGCAGCAATAACTTCACCTGAAGCAACTGCAGCAGCTGAACCACCTGATGAGCCACCGGGAACCTTCGTTGTATTCCAAGGGTTTTTTGTTGTTTTAAAAGCTGACGTTTCAGTAGAACCACCCATAGCAAATTCATCCATGTTTGTTTTACCAATTGTCACCATTTGTGCTTGGCGCATTTTTTCAATCACTGTTGCATCATATATTGGATTGAAATTTTCTAACATTTTGCTTGCAGCAGTTGTTGTTAAATCCTTTGTCACAATATTATCTTTAACAGCCATTGGTATCCCGGCTAAGACATTATTTGCATCGATACCAGCAGCATCAACAGCCTTAGCTTGGCTAAGTGCCATTTCTTCGTTCATTGCGAGGAAAGCAGAAATCTTTGAATCACGTGCTTTAATTTCAGCAAAGGTTGCCTTCGTTAATTCTTCAGAACTCATTTCTTTATTAACTAATGCGTCATGTAAACTTGATAAATCTTGTTTGAAATAATCCATGCTTAAGCTTCCTCACTTTCATCAATAATTGCTGGCACTTTAATAAGGCCATTTTCACTATCCGGTGCATTTTTAAAGAGTAAGTCTCGATCTGTTCCTTCTTCTGCGACATCTTCACGCATCACATTGAGAACATCTGTAATATGTGTCGTTACTGGAACGCCTGTTGTATCTACTTCTGATAATTGTTCAGCCATTCCGATAATATCATCTAATTGACTGGTAAATAGTTCTAAATCTGTATCACTGAGTTCTAGTTTAGCTAACTCTGAGACATGTTTGACTTCTTCTTTACTAATTGACATTCAAAACCATCCCTTCAAAATTCAAATTAATTTCTTTTTAATAACTGGTAAATACATGCGTATAGTATGTGCTTTCTTTAGCTGTTTTGGCAAGGAAACTTTGCATTGTCCCATCACTACCTTTGATAGTAATGTCAATTGGAATCCCTGATGCTAAATATTTCACGGCCGTTGTTGATAAATATTGAGTGAAACTAATAATCTCTGTTTCACTATAAAATTGAGTTGTAATATTGATGTGCATCCCTGTAATTGCTTTGTTTTTATATTGTACCTGTGCTGTTACACCTGCTAAATTAGGAAAGAAACTTTGAACTTCAGTTTTAAAATTCGTAAATGTCGTTTCATCATTTGTATTAGGTGATGTGGCCGTCGATGTCGTTGGGAACGTATAACTCTTAATTGAAACATCATCCCAATTATCAATCGTCGTTTTACCATTCTTATTCACAGCGTAGGCGTAGAAACTACCGCCAACTAAACTATCGTTTGGTGCTTGCTTGTACATTGCCACCATGATTGGAACGCTATCACTAATTCCTTTGGTTTTACGAAGACGAGCAACCACTTTGTTAGCAGCTTCTTTACCCTTTTCTCTCATTGTTGCATCAGAAATAACGGTTTTATATTCAGCCCCATATTCTTCTTTTTGATAATAATCAACTGAGTTCATTCCGATACCTACCGAGATACCCGAGAGTGATAATTTGCTGCCTTTTTTTGTCATAAAATCTTGTTCTTCAACTTGCTGTACATACATGGGATTACGGTCTGTTTCACCCGTTTTACCATTACTCTTAGGGTTTAATCCGTCTTTATTAGCACTTGATTCACGTCCTAACCAGCTTTGAACAGTCGTTTTTGTTAAATATTGTCCTTCTTGGAAAATATAACTGTCAGTAGCAAATTGATCTTTAGATAAATCTAACAGACCAGATTCAAAACTTTTTAAATTCAAGACATTGTCATTTTGTGTGAGTGCCACACCTCTTGATTTACTTGTTAAATATTTACCATCTTTAATGACACCTTCATAGTTACTATCACTTGTTTGGCCAGTTGTCTGGTAACCAGAACTTGATGTATTTTTAGAGGTTCCCGACGAGCCTGATGAGGCAACATTGCCACAGGCTGCTAAGAAAATTAACGAGAAACTTAACATAAGTCCAATCTTAATTTTTTTCATATGACACTCCTTCCATAACTGAGATAAATTGTTGTTCATCCCAAATTTCAATTTCTAGTTGCTTCGCTTTTGTTAACTTACTTCCAGCATCATGCCCGGCAATTAATAGGTCTGTTTTTTTCGAAACACTACCAACAACAGAAGCACCATTTGCTTCAAGCCATTTTTTAGCATCGCTTCGTTTCAACTGATCAAGTGTTCCCGTTAGGACAACTTTCTTATCCATCACGGGACTACCTTCAGCTAATTCTGCAATTTCAGCAGTTGTTTTGCCTAAAAAGGTTAAGTTAACTTGCGCATTATCCAGTTCATCAATCAATTCACGAACTTGGTCATTGGCAAAATAAGTCACAAGACTATCCGCAATCACCTGTCCGATTGAATCAATGACGAGAATATCTTCGGAAATTGCTGTCATTAATTGATGAATATCTTTAAATTCGGCTGAAACCAATCGAGCAGCCTTAGCTCCAACATGCCGAATTCCTAGTCCAAATAATAAGCGTTCCACTGAATTTTGTCGGCTAATATCAATTGCATTTAATAATTTATTAACCGATTTTTCTTTGAAATTATCTAGCGTTAACAGTTGATCGGCAGTTAACTGATACAATCCTGCAACATCACTAATTAACTTATTTTCAAATAATTGTTCAACAATTTTAGGCCCTAGTCCATCAATATTCATCGCATTTCTAGAAGCAAAATGTGCCAGACTCTCTTTAATGAGTGCGGGACATTTTGGATTGATACAACGTAATGCAACTTCTTCATCCAGATGAACTAATATTGCTCCACAAACTGGGCAGTTCGTTGGCAAACTATACACAACACTGTCTTCTGGTCGTTTATCTAAGACAACTTCAGAAATTTCTGGAATAATATCCCCAGCCTTATGCAACTTAACCGTATCGTTAATTCTAATATCTTTTTGTTTCAGTAAATCCCCATTATGCAATGATGCCCGAGAAACTGTTGTTCCCGCTAACTGCACAGGATTCATGATTGCAGTTGGTGTTACGACACCTGTTCGACCAATCGTCCATTCAATATCTAGAACTTTAGTTTCTTGCTCGTCTGGCGGGAATTTATAGGCAATTGCCCATTTTGGAACTTTAACCGTATTACCAACTTCATCATGAATCGTGAATAAATTTGCTTTAATAACAATACCATCGATATCGTAAGATAAATCATGACGTTTTGCTTGATATTCATTAATGTATGCCGAAATTTCTGTCATATCACTCGTAACACGTGATTCAGTATTTGTTCTAAATCCAAGTTTAGACAAGCGTTTTAACGCATCACTTTGAGTTTTGACATCCGGATCAACTATATAATAGATAAATGTACTCAATTGTCGTTGAGCCGTTTCAGCTGTATTTAATTGTCGTAAACTACCTGCTGCTGCATTCCTAGGATTAGCAAATACCGTTTCTCCAGCTTCCTCGCGACGTTTATTCAACGCAACAAACGCCTTTGTTGGCATGTAACATTCTCCACGAACTTCAATTGAAATGGGTTCCGTCAATGTTAGTGGAATTGATTTGACTGTTTTAAGATTTTCAGTAATATTTTCACCAATTGTGCCATCTCCACGAGTTGATCCTTTAACGAATACACCATTTTCATATGTTAACGAAATGGCCAATCCATCAATTTTGAGTTCAGTATTGTAACTTACCTCAGCATCAACTGATTTTTGTAATCGTTGATCAAATTCCGATAGTTCTTCAATGGAAAAGACATCCCCCAATGAAAGCATTGGTACTTCATGCGAAACTTTTTCAAAACCAGGCAGTACCTGGCCACCAACACGTTGCGTTGGTGAATTAGGTGTCACTAAATTAGGAAAGGCTTTTTCAAGTTCTACTAGTTGTAGGTAGTGTTCATCATAAACATGATCTTCAACTGTTGGCTGATCAAGGACATAATATTGACGCGTCCATTTGATTAAGTCAGTTTTTAATTGATTCACTCTATTAGTTGCTTCTTCCAATGTTATGGCTTGATTTGACAAACTTGAACCCTCCTTTTATTTAGTCCACTTTTTTTGTAATTGGTGCAAAAGCTGTCAACAGACGCTTAATCCCTTGTTCTTTGAAAGCAATATCAAGTTCAGCATCCGAACCTGATCCTGAAACTTTAACGATTGTCCCAGTACCCCAAGCTTTATGTTCCACTTTTTCACCAATACGCCAAACAACTGCATCAGCACCTGTACCATTATCACGTTCAACGGTTTTAGCAGGTCGACGGTATGTTGTCGCCGTCGCACGTTGATTGGAATACGATGAATTACGAGATGGTGCTGCCGTTTGATTATCTAATTCAAGTAATGACTCATCTATTTCACCAATGAAACGTGAAGCTTGATTACTTTGACGACGACCATACAACATTCTTGAAAAAGCATTTGTTAAATATAATTTGCGTTCAGCACGAGTAATTCCGACATATGCTAAACGACGTTCTTCCTCAAGTTGATCATCTTCTAACATGGCACGAGAAAGAGGGAATATGCCTTCTTCCAATCCCATTAAAAAGATAACTGGAAATTCAAGTCCTTTAGCGGCATGTAATGTCATCAATGTGACTTCTTCAGGTTCTTCTTCAATATCATCTTGTGCAGAAACTAGTGCTAAATCAGCTAAGAAATCAACATAACGGTCACTATCATCTTCTTCAGCTTCCCAACGATCATCAAATTGCTGAGTTACAGACAAGAATTCTTCAACGTTTTCAAGTCGCGTTTCATTTTCAATCGTTTTCGTCTTTTTCAAATTAGCTTCATAACCTGATTGTTTTAAAATTTCTTTTGTTAACTCGGTCACATTCAAGAACTCACGCATTTTTTGTAATCCACGAATCATTGTGGCAAATTCTTGTAATGATTTTTCAGCTTTACCAGAAATATTAGCAAGCGCTGAGTTTTCAGCACCTTCAAGCATTGTCCAATTATTCATATCTGAAAATTCACGTAATTTGTCCACACTACTTGCACCGATACCGCGTTTTGGGACATTTACAATACGATCAAAACTCATTGAATCTTGATCATTAGCAATTAAACGAATGTAGCCTAAGATATCTCGAATTTCCAATCGCTCGTAGAATTTGTGTCCACCAACCATTTTGTAAGGAACGCTTGATTTTAAGAATGTCTCTTCAATCACACGAGACTGTGCATTCGTTCGATATAAAATGGCGAAATCACCGTAATTTAAGTGATTATCTTTAATTTGTTCTTGAATTTTTTCAACCACATAATGTGATTCATCATTTTCACTTTGGCCACGGTAGTAAGAAATTTTCTCACCATCTTTATTATCAGTCCAAAGACTCTTATCACTGCGGTTCGTATTATTATCAATAACTGCATTGGCAGCATTCAGAATTGTTTTCGTTGAACGATAGTTTTGTTCCAACTTAACAACATCAGCATCAGGATAATCTTTTTCAAAATTCATAATGTTATCCATGTTTGCCCCACGCCAACCGTAAATACTTTGGTCAGCATCCCCGACGACGCAGAGATTTTTGAAACGTTCAGCTAACATGTTTACTAAGGTATATTGTGCTTCATTAGTATCCTGATATTCATCCACATGGATATATTGAAATTTATTTTGATAAAAAGCCAATGTTTCAGGCTTTTCTTTAAATAAACGGATAGTTAACATAATTAAATCATCGAAATCAACTGCTTGATTTGAGCGTAACTCTTTTTGATATGCCGTATAAACTTTAGCTACCATTTGTTCGAACATACTTGCAGCACGTTCTGCGTATTCTTTTTCTGTTAATAAATCATTTTTTGCATTTGAAATTGCTCCTAAAACGGTTCTTGGGTCAAATTTTTGTGGATCAATATTTTGTTCTTTTAAAATACGTTTTACTAAAGTCTTTTGTTCACCTGGGTCGGCAATTGTAAATGCACGATTATAACCAATTTGGTCAATATCACGTCGCAAAATACGAACACAAAGTGCATGGAATGTTGAAACCCAAACATCTTCTGCCCCTTTGTTAAGTAATTTATTAACACGTTCGCGCATCTCTTTTGATGCTTTATTTGTAAATGTGATTGCTAATACGTTCCATGGATTGATACCTTTTTCTTCAATTAAGTAAGCAACGCGATGCGTTAATACTCGCGTTTTACCACTTCCAGCTCCAGCCATAATTAAGAGTGGTCCCTCTGTTTTTAGGACAGCTTCTTTTTGTTTGTTATTCATTCCGTTCAATAAGCTTTCAGTAGTCAAATTAATCAATCCTCTCTATAAATCAGTCATTATTTATTATAGCAAAAAAACGCCTTAACTTCTTTAATTTTTATGAATATATGTCTCAACTTGTTCATAAAAAAAGACGAACCGATTCAAAACGATTCATCCTTCTAATTTCATTTAATTTGTTGTTTCTTTTTTATCCCAAATGCCTGTATCTTCAATTTGATTCAATGCTTCACGAACTGAATCTGACTGAACCAAAATATGCCCAGCACGATCTAATTTATGATTTTCAGGGTAACGATAAAAATGGTAATACCAATTATTTTTAAGAACCCACTGTGTCTTTAAATCGGCACGTTCTTCTTCTTTTAATGACACCATAACAGTTGGTGCAAGGAATTTCACTTTTGATAGTGGCAATCCACAAATGGCACGTAAATGCTGTTCATACATGCTAACGTTTGTTGCTTTATCAAAAACATACCCTGATTGATGCATAGCGGGCACGACACGTTTAACATAAATTGCACCTGATTTAGTTACAAAGTAGCCAATTTCTAATGCGCCAGTGTAGTCTAGATTTTCCGCAACTTTAATGGCAATTTTATGCATTTCAGCAGAAATTTCTGTATCTAAGTTAGCTGGTACGATTGATTCGTGTAATCGATGATCACGATATTTATTTTCAACAGCTGGGAAAAAATTAATTTCCTTACCATTTTTGATAAGAACCATTGAGATTTCTTGTTCATAAGGAATCCATGATTCTAAAATATAGGTGCCACGTTCAACCAAGTACGCCGCATCTGAAATATCAGTTTGCGTATTGAGAACACTCTGGTAACTTTTACCAAACCCTTTTTGGATTGGTTTTAAAACGCTGGGATACCCAATTGAAAGTACAGAATTATACACATCTTCTAATGATACAATTGTTTCAAAAGGTGGAATATTAATATTTAATTGTTCAAAAAAAGCTCTTTCCAACAAGCGGTCTTGCATAATTTCTAATGCATTATACTTTTGTGGCACATAAGTATATTTTGAAATATATTCAATCACTTCTGAATTAACGTGTTCAGATTCATACGTCACAATATCTGTTCGTTCAGCGAATTCTTTCAATTTATCCTTATCATTCATCTTACCTACAACAGAATAATCTGCTAATTGAAGTGTCTCACTAACTTCATTTTGACTGTATGCTGCGATTTTAAACCCTAAATTTCTTGCAGCCATAGCCAACATTGCACCCGTTGGACTATCTCCGATTATTCCCAATGTACTTCCAGGAAAGATAACTTTTTTTTCCACTATATATTCACTACTTTCTACTTTTGCTTTATACCCTTAATCATACTGTTATCCCGCGGGGCAATCAAGTTTTAACAACCATAATTTAACAATTTTATAAGAAAATAAAAAAGAGCACATTTTGCGCTCTTTTCGTTAATTTAATCTTCAAAATGAACTTGATCACCATCAAATGATGAAATTTTAGCAAGTGATTCTAAACGTACGCCACGTTCATGAATTAATTCGGCACCTTTTTGGAATGATTTTTCAATTACAATTCCAATTCCAGCAATTTCTGCCTTAGCTTCGTCACAAATTTGGAAGAGTCCTTCAGCTGCTTGGCCATTTGCCAAGAAGTCATCAATGATTAAAACACGATCGTTTTCACCTAAAAACTTGTTGGCAACGGCAATTGTATTTTCAACTTTCTTTGTGTACGAGTAAACAGAAGCAGAATATAAATCATTTTGCATCGTAACGCTCTTATTTTTACGTGCGAAGACAACAGGAACATGAAATTGTAACCCAACGAATACTGCTGGGGCAATACCTGATGATTCAACTGTTAAAATTTTAGTAATTTTTTCATTTTTGAATAATTCAGCAAATTCCACACCCATTGCTAACATTAAATCAGGATCAACTTGGTGATTTAAAAATTGATCGACCTTCAATACATCTCCTGGTAATACAATACCATCTTGCATAATTCTGTCTTCTAAAAGTTTCACGTGGGGTACGCTCCTCTTGCTATTTATATTTTTTTGGGTATAAAAATAGCTTTTTCACTTCGGTATAAGTAAAAAAGCTACATTCCGGTTTTGAATGACTTAAGAATAACATAATATAAGGGTAATTTCAATTTGAATCTACTCATTTATCGTTATTATACTTGACATTAATCCCGTTTATTTATCATATTTATCTAAATGATATTGTTTAATGATATCTGTTAATTTTGTACTATAATCATTATCTGTTGCGTACCCATCAACTACTAAAGCTGCTGCTGCATCTTCGTAAGTTGCTGCAGAAAGAACGTCAGCAAATTGTGTTTTATTCCATGTATTTCCATTAGCTAATAATTTCGAATGAGACATAATTGCTTCGTCCCAATCTTTGAAGACGATAAATTTAGCCGTAACCGTCTTCCATGTGCCATCTTTTTCTTGTTCTTTAGTTTTGAAATCTTTTGCACGTGCGCCCGTTCCTTTAATTCCAAATAGGTTATTGTAGTCTTTAGCTAAAGAACTCGTTCCCCAATCAGATTCTAAGATAGCTTGTGCAATTGTAATACTAGAAAAGACTTTATATTTTTTTTGCATTTTTTGTGCTTCAGGTGCTACTTTCTTAATAAATGCTTGTTTTTTAGCTTCTGCTGCTGCTTTTTTTGCTGATTCACTTGCTTCAATTTTTGAGGTTGATAATGACGTCGCAATAGATTCATCTCGAGCAACATTCTTTTTATGAACGTTCATTGAAACAACGACTGTAATAATACCAAGAATTAAAATTAAAACAACAATATTCGCAACTTGAATTTTACCGTTCTTTACAAAAATCCCCCGACCATTTTTCTTTTTCATTAGTACACCCGTCCCTATACATTTAATTGTTTCACTTATTTTACCCTAATTCTATATCTATTACCATCGTATTTTTTCTCTTTTTATTAAATTTCTGTTAAGCTTGAGCTATCTTAAATGAGACAGGAGAACATAATGACAAAAAATTTAAATTGGGGAATTATTGGACTTGGTAACATCGCTCACAGCTTTACAACTTACTTTGATCAACCATTTGGTGAAATCTATGCCGCTGGCTCAAGAAACTTAGAAAAAGCGCAAACTTTTGCTAACGAATTTAATATTCCACATGCCTATGGTAACTATGAAGACTTATTAGCTGATGATGAAATTGACATCGTTTACATTGCGACACCTCACAACTACCATATCGACACAATCTTGGCTGCACTTAAAGCTGGCAAGCACGTCTTAAGTGAAAAAGCAATCACCATGACTAGTGATGAACTTAAACAAGCAACTGATTTAGCTGAAGAAAAAGGCTTGATTTTACAAGAAGCAATGACTATTTATCATATGCCACTTTATAAAAAAATTATTGAAGTAGCTGAAGAAAAAAAATTAGGCAAACTAAAAATGGTCCAAGCCTCATTTGGTAGTTTTAAAGATCCTGATCCAACAAATCGTTTCTTCAATCCTGATTTAGCTGGTGGCGCATTATTAGATATCGGTGTTTATGCATTAGCCTTTGTCCGTCAATTCATGACAGCCACACCAGAAATCACAGGTTCAGCAATGAATTTATTCGAATCAGGTGTTGACGAATCTGAAACGATTAGTTTACAAAATGCCAATAATGAACTCGCAACTGTTGCCTTAACATTCAGAGCTAAAATGCCTAAAATGGGTATTATTGCTTATGAAGGTGGTTACTTTACTGTTTACGATTATCCTCGAGCTAATAAAGCTGCTCTTGTATTATCTGATGGAACAGCTACAGAAATCACTGCCGGCCATACAAAACAAGCCATGAATTATGAAATTAAAGATGTTCAAGATATGGTTTTGGGTAATTTAAATCCTAAACCATTCTTAGAAAAAACAACAGATGTTATGTCAATAATGACACAAGCTCGTGAACAATGGGGCTTTAAATATCCTTTTGAAAAATAAGCTTCATCTGAAAAGTTATCACTAGAAATTGTTGATAACTTTTTTTAATTCCATGCTACACTAAAAGAAAAAGAGTTGGAGTTAATTTTATGAAACGAAAGAAACGTTATATTCAGAATCGAACACGTAATTATCTAATTGGACTTGCTGTCATTTTAGTTGTCTCCCTTTTCAGCGGAAAATTACCTAGTACTGTAAAAGATTTGCTACAAACAAATGGCAATTCAACTTCAGTCAATGTTAAAAATGGGACAGGAACAGCAAATACTAGTTCTATTAATAGTAGCAAGGCCATTAATGGAATTGTGGATAATGGTGCGCCAACCTTTTCAAAAAGTGATCTTGCAGATAATGCCAATGGTTGGATAAAATACGGCGCTCTTGACTCTCTTGGCCGTGCTACTCAGGCCAATGCTCTTTTAGTTAAAGCTTTAGAATCTAGAGGGTCATCAGCAGATTCTTCAATTCGACCAACTGGTTTTGTGTCAGGGCTGTCACCTTATTTTCATTCCCGTGGACATTTAATCGGTCGACAACTTGGTGGTAGTGGTGATAAAAAAGAAAATTTAGCAACATTATATCAAAACCCTGTTAACACACCCTACATGACCAAGTATGAAAACGCAGTTCGTGCAGCAGTTGATAAAGGAGATCATGTCCGTTATCAGGTAACACCAATTTTTTCTGGTAAGTCACTTTTCCCTAAAGCAATTCAAATGCAAGGTAAAAGTACAACTTCTTGGGGCAATATTAAATTTAATGTTACTATTTTGAATAAACGTTAATTCAAAGGAGTGTGTTATTCATGTTCACAGAATTAAAAAGTCAACTGATAGATTCAGCACCACAAACGCTACAACAATTATTACTTAATTCAAATATCCGTCAGACAAATGATGGCTATTTACAATTTCCTGGCAGCTCACTTCAAACACAATTTTTAGAAACAATGAACTTCTTGAAAACACCTGATACTATCTCTTTGAACTGGGATGACGTTTGTATCTTAGGTCAGACAATTGATGGTGATTATCTAGCAGGTGATCACTATTCAACAACCTTTTTTATTCCTAGTAGTCTGCTAGCAGATGATACTGAAATTCATCATATGCCTATAATCGACGCATTAATTGCACTAGAAAATGGAACATTAGATTCTAAAATTATTTCTAAATTCAACTAAAAAAAGTTATTAACAGCGAAATATCATTCGTTGTTAATAACTTTTTTATTTTTACCTATTAGCATCGTGTATTTTGTTCTCTAACTTTTCCGAACTATTTTTTGTAAAGGTCTTGCTATCAATGGCGCAACAATCCCTGCTAAAATCATCTCTGGAATACCGTTTGTGACAACTAGTCCCATAATATATGGTAATAATTGTGCCATATCAACTTTATAAAAATTAGCTGCTTGCCCATGATATAAAAGATAGATAAGGCCTAAAACTAAAACCGTATTAACCAATGAACCAAAAACAGAGGCAATAATCATGGCTAACGTTTTGTTTTTCCACCATTTATATAAAAAGTAAAAAATGACTGCTGTCACAATTCCAATTAAAATTCTTGGCACAATTGCTATAAGTGGATTTGTAAAAACAATGGGTGCAAGTGGACTAGTTGGCGACACAAACGCCCTGATAAATGTGATTAATCCCCAGACACCACCGATAAATGCACCATCTTTCCAGCCAAACACTAAAGCAGCAACAATCACCGTGATATGAATGGTTGTGATGCTTAAGGGGCCAACAGGGATGTAACCAAATAATGGCACAAAATTTTGAACAATAATGATTGAAATAAATAACGCCAAAATACTCATATGATATGTTTTATTATTAGTTTTCATCTACTTACTCCTACAAATTTAATCATTTCACTTCCGTTCCCTTATTATAACCGATTTAACGATTGTTACCATTTAATATGCAAAAAAATAGAACGTCACTAATTATAGAGGTAATCAGTGACGTTCTATTTTAAATAAATTTTATATTACATGAATGAGATAAGGGTCGTTAAAACAGGAACAACAATGATGAACAAGATTGTACTTGTTGTAACAATGTTTGTTGCGTATTTAACGTCTCCATGTGCTTCATTAGCTAAGATTGGTAATACGGCTAACATTGGTGTAGCTGATTGAACAATCAAAGTTTTTTGTAATAATGGTGCTAAATCTGCACCAGTTAAATGTGTACCTAAAAGAATAACAGCGATTAAAATGATTGGTGATAAAATAAAACGTCCAAGTAATGCAACGACTGTATCACGATCAAATCTGATACTCTTCAAACCGGCTTTAGCTAACACAATACCAATATAGATTAATGATAATGGTGTAACTAATCCACCAACATAACCTAATGTTTGGCTAATAAAATCAGGAACTGGAATTGCAAGAACCAAGAAGATTAATGCAACGATGAACCCAACAAGTGGCATTGGGATTACTTTAGCCCAGTTAATTTTCTTTTTCGTTTTATCTGATTTGTCTTTTGTTGGATCATCATTTGAAATTAAGAAAACACCAAATGCCCATGTTGAAACTGTATTAATAATATAGTAAACAAGGAAATATGAGATACTCTTATCGCCAAACAACGCAATATTTAAAGGTAAACCAATGAAAATTGTATTTGCATTAACAACGGCATTCATGAAGATACCACGACGACCAGGTTTGATGTTCAAGATATGAACAAGTGCCCATGCAATTAAGTAACCGATAATAACAGCAATTGCTGGGTAGAGTAAACTACCTGACAATGCAGCTAATTGATCACGTTTTAAATATTTTAAAACAGAAACGAAAATTGAAGCTGGTAAAGCAATTTTTGTAATTAATGATGAGATATTGCCACCAAATGAATCAGCGAACCAACCTTTAACTTGTAAAATGTATCCAAGTACCATCATCAAAACAACAACTAGAACACTTTGAATTGATTGGAAAAATACCATAATTAATTGTCCTTCTCTCTACGCTTTTTTTAGTATTTAGGTGTCCATTTCATATCTGAGACAGCCTTTTTAACATCTGTAATTGCTTCTTTGTTTAATTTTTGGTCAACAACACTTTGGGCAACTACTTCAGCAATTGTTTGTGAGAATTCTGCTAAATGTGTTACTGGTGGTAATACGGCAGCACCAACGGCTGTAGTATCAACGATTCCACCTAAAGCATGACTAGCTTGTGATAAGATTTCGCCATTAACTCTTGAAGATGTTGAAGCGATAATCCCAAATCCAAGACCTGGGTACATAAGTGCGTTGTTTGCTTGACCAATTTGGTAAGTAACACCTTTGTAATCAACATTATCAGCTGGAATACCAGTAGCAACTAAAGCTTTACCATCAGTCCATGCAATCAAATCTTCAGCCTTAGCTTCTGCTAATTTTGTAGGGTTTGATAATGGGAAGATGATTGGACGTTCAACATGTGAAGCCATGTCTTGAACAATTTCTTTTGTAAATGTACCAGGTTGTGTAGATGTACCAATCATAACAGTTGGTTGAACAGCTTTAACAACAGCTTCTAAAGAAGTTAATTCATCAGCATTAGCAAATTCTGAACGTTTATGCGTAAATTCTTTTTGGCCAGGTGTTAAGTCTTCTGTATCATCAAATAACAATCCTTGTTTATCAACTAAGAAGAAACGTTTGCGAGCATCTTCTTCTGAAACACCAGCGCGTTTCATTTCGTCCATAATTTGGTTAGCAATTCCGACACCAGCAGTACCAGCACCATAAGTAATAACTGTTTGGTCAACAATTGAACCTTTAGTGATACTTAGAGCACCTAAGATACCAGCTAAAACAACAATCCCTGTACCTTGGATATCATCATTAAATGTTGTGATTTCGTTTTGATATTTTTCAAGAATATTAGCAGCATTTGAACGGCCAAAATCTTCCCAATGTAATAACAATTCTGGGAACAAGTTCTTTGTACTTTGGACAAAGCCATCAACGAAGTCATAGTATTTGTCACCAGTTACACGTTCATGTTTGTTACCAAGGTATAATGGATCATTCAATAATGTTTCATTATTTGTTCCAGCATCAATAGAAACTGGTAAAACTTGTGAAGGATCAATTCCAGCAGCAGCTGTATAAACCATTAATTTACCAATTGCGATATCAACACCGTTGACACCCCAATCGCCCATACCTAAAATACCTTCAGCATCTGTCACAACGACTAAACGAATGTCACGTCCTGCAGCAGCATTTTTTAATGTTGCTTCGATATCTTCTGGATGATCAATTGATAAGAATGCAGCGTTTTGTGGATTTACATAAATTTCGTTGTATTCTTCGATTGAATCAGCAACAACTGGATCATAAACAACTGGCATAAATTCAGCCACATGTTGTCCCATTAAGTAGAAAAATAGTGTACGGTTTTCATTGAATAATTCCATTAAGAAATGGCGTTTTTCAAGACCAGTTTCTTTACTTAAATATTGTGCGTAGTTTTGTGTTGCTTGTTCTTCAATTGTTTGAACTTTAGCTGGTAACATACCAATAAGTCCTAATTCACGACGTTCTTCCATTGTAAATGCTGTACCTTTATTTACAAATGGGTTATTTAACATATCTTGTGCTTTTGTCATCATTAATTCCTCCATTATTTTTTTATATTTTATTTTCTCTTTAACTTACAAGAGCAAGAATACACCCCTTTAAAAATTATAGTCAAACATGTGTTATACTATAAATATTATTTATATGAGGATTATAAACGTTGATTTAGAGGAGATTATAATGAACATTCGAGATTTAGAATATTATCAACAAATAATTAATTTGAGAAATTTTTCAAAAGTTGCTCATTTTTTTTCAGTTAGTCAACCAACAATCACAACTGCAATGAAACGCTTAGAAACTGAATTAGACACAAATCTGATTATTCGTGATCAATCACATCATCAAGTTTCTTTTACACCAAGTGGTGAACAATTCGCTGAACATGTTAATATTATTCTCAAAGAATTAACAATTGCTAACCAAGAAATTAACCAACTTAAAAATGAGCACGTTCGATTTGGATTACCACCTATTATAGGAACGTACTATTTTCCGCAAATTGTCAGCAATTTATTTAATTCAGGTCTGATTAATCATCTAGATACAGTTGAGAACGGTTCCCAAGCCCTACTTCTTCAGTTAATAAACGGATCATTAGATATGGCTTTATTAGGTTCCGTTAAACCAATAGAAGATGACCGCTTAATTGCCAGAAATTTTGCATCTAAACACTTCAAGATTATCGTTAGCAAACATCATCCACTTGCTTCAAGAGAATCCGTTAAATTTTCTGAACTTCGAAATGAAAAATTTATTATGCAAAATGAGGGTTTTGTTCATCCAATCGCTTTTAAAGAGTTAACAACAAAAAATCATTTCAAACCAAAGATTATCTATACAACAAGTGACAGTCAGATTATTAAAAAAATGGTTACCGAAAATGTTGGTATTGGTTTTTTAACAGAACTAGCATTGGATGCTGCAGATGATTTAGTCTCACTCCCCTTATCGGAATTAGATCAACCTAAATTTTTAATGTCACTCGTTTATCGTACAAGTCATATTTTAACGCCTACACAAGCAAAATTAATTGACGTTTTAATTGATCCTTCTATCTAATAAGAGAATAACTTATACCTTAAATATAAAGGTATAAGTTATTCTTTTTATTATTTATAGCACCGCTTGACTAAATATCATTGACTAAAGAAACGTATGTTCGTATAATTGGATATATGTTAAGGAGGTTTCCTCGAATGTACAATTATAGTAACGAACCTAGAAAAGTCATCTTTATGATTGATTCAAAATCTTTCTATGCTTCTGTCGAATCAGTTGCACGCGGTCTTAATCCATTACGCTCTATTCTCGTTGTTATGTCTACAGCAAAGAATACAGGTAGCGGGTTAGTACTAGCTGCTAGCCCTATGGCTAAGAAAATATTTGGTATCACAAACGTATCACGAGCTACTGATGTTCCAATTCATGATAAACGTTTAGTTGTTGCCCAACCCAGAATGAATCTTTACATAGAAGAGAACTTAAAAATCAATAAGCTATTTCAACAATTTGCCTCAAATGACGATATTCACCCATACTCTATCGATGAGTCAATTATTGATATGACGACTAGTTGGAAACTTTTCGGAAATAGTCCCTATGAAGTTGCTCGTAAAATTCAACTTGCGGTCAAAGGGGAAACAGGAATTTATACAACCGTTGGTATTGGTGATAATCCACTTCTTGCTAAATTAGCTCTGGATATTGAAGCAAAACATAACCATAGTTTAATTGCTGAATGGCATTATGAAGACGTCCCCGATAAGTTATGGCCAATAACACAACTTGACGATATCTGGTCAATTGGATCTAAAACTGCCGAAAAATTACAAAAAAATCATATCAATTCAATGAACGATTTAGCTCACTTCAACCCATATGAATTAAAAAACAAATTTGGCGTAATTGGTAGCCAATTATTTGCGTTTTCTTGGGGAATTGATCGTTCAATCATTCATGATAAATATACCCCCAAGGAAAAATCCTATGGTAATAGCCAAGTCTTACCAAAAGACTATGTTATCCAATCTGAAATTGAAGTCGTTATTCGTGAAATTGCAGAACAAGTAGCAGCACGATTACGTTCTCATCACAAAGTGGCTACTGTCATTAATTTAGGCATTGGATTTTCTTTAGCCGAAACGACAGATTCTGGAAAAAGATATTCAGGCTTTGGTAGTTCATTAAAAATTGATTCAACAAATAGTAATGCCCAAATCACAAAATATGCCATCGACCTATTTCGAAAAAAATGGCGTCATGAAGCTCTAAGACATATTAGTATTTCGTGTGGCAAATTAGTTGACGATAATAGTCAACAATTAGACATGTTTGACACTAATAATACGGAACAAAAGAATCACAACTTGGACAATACCATTGACATCATACGAAAAAAATATGGTTTTAAATCGATCGTAAAACTTTCCAGTAAGTCTGAAGGTGCAACAGCTATTTATCGCGCTGGGTTAGTCGGTGGCCATGCTGGGGGTAATACCTATGAGTAAAACAACTGATGTTGATGCAAATTTGATAAATCAATTTTTAAAATATGATTATCACGATCGCGGTATGATGAAATGGCAAGGATTCTATTTAAGCGACCATACATCGGCTCGAACAAAAAAATTAAACGAAGAGACACGAAAACAGAAATTAACACATGACATTAAGATGAATGATACTAAAATTGCAGAAGTAATCAATTTGGCAATCATTAAATCCACCCCTGTCACTGTTGATCTCACTAATAAAAATTTGGATGATACACTTTTAGAACCTATACAGGGACTCATTAATGGCTGGTATGAAGATAATATAATTATCAATCATATCACCGTTAAAATTAATGATATTCATGCAATATCATTAAGCCAAATGACTAATGGAGAAGGTAGAAGAAGTATATAAGTAGATAACTTCTACTTACTATACTTCTTCTACCTTTTTTGTTTGATTAATTATAAAAAAACCTCCAGTATTGGATTGGTCCAATACTGGAGGTTCACTTTACTATTTTTTTTATTAAGCTTCTGGTAAATCTAATGTTTCGATTTTTGAATCTAACACTGGAGCATCGTCAGCTTTTTTAACTTTTTTAGTTGTTTTCTTTGGTGCTGCTGATTCTTCCTTAACTTCTTTAGCAGGTTCTTCATCGGGTGCAAATAATTTTGCACGAACTTCTTGGTCCATATCATGTAACATATCAGGTTTTTGTTCCAAAATATTAACGACATTTGGTTTACCTTGACCTAAACGTTCGCCATGGTATGAGAACCATGACCCAGCTTTTTCAGCAATACCATTTTCAACAGCAAGATCTAAGATATCAGCAGTAGCTGAGATACCTGACCCGTACATCATATTTAATTCAGCAATCTTAAATGGTGGTGCTACCTTGTTTTTAACAACTTTAATAGTTGTTTCATTACCAATGACATCCGTACCATCTTTAATTTGTCCACGGCGACGAACATCTAAGCGAATTGTTGCGTAGAATTTTAAGGCACGGCCACCTGGTGTTGTTTCAGGGCTACCGAACATGACACCAACTTTTTCACGTAATTGATTAATAAAAATAACAGTTGTTCTTGTTTTGTTGATTGAACCAGCCAATTTACGGAGAGCTTGTGACATCATACGAGCTTGTAACCCAACATGAGCGTCACCCATTTCGCCTTCAATTTCTGCACGAGGAACTAAAGCTGCAACTGAATCGATAACGACAAGATCAACGGCACCACTGGATACCAAAGCATCTGCAATTTCTAATCCTTGTTCACCAGTATCTGGCTGTGATAATAGTAATCCATCAATATCAACACCTAATGCTGTTGCATATGCGGGATCCATGGCATTTTCAGCATCGATATAAGCAACTGTACCACCATTTTTTTGGACTTCTGCTGTTGCATGAAGTGCAATTGTTGTTTTACCAGAACTTTCTGGTCCGTATATTTCAACAATACGGCCTTTAGGAAAACCACCAACTCCCAATGCGTAATCCAATGATAAAATCCCAGTTGAAGTAACATCAATCTTCGTGTCAGCTTTGTCCCCCATCTTCATGATGGCACCTTGTCCGAATTCTTTTGTAATTGCTGATAACGCTTTTTCTAGTGCTGCTTCGCGTTCTTTACCGTCTTTTCTTTTGCCGTCTCCGGTTGCAATACTTCTGTTAGCCATAGTTAGTAACCATCCTCTCAATAGTAGAACATCTGTTCGTTTCCATTTACTTATCATACCTCATTAAAATTTATATCGCAAGCGTTAAATCATCTTTACCGAAAATAAAAAGAACGATGCAATTATCGTTCTTACTAGGTATCGATGTATTCAATTATACTGCATGCTCATTAATTAAGTACGCCATTTTCTTAAATAATTTCTATTTATTTAACTTATTCCATCGATTCAATCTGACTAATTGTCTCTTTTAAAACGCGTCTGAACGTTGCAAGATCCTGCCCTGTAACTTGCGTTTCCAATTTACTTTCCAATTGATTCCAAAAGTCACTATTAAAAGTTGTTAGACCTTTATACTTATCCGTAACAGATAAGTGAACAACTCGTTTATCTGTTATATCAGCCTTTTTTTCCACTAATCCTAATGTGATTAATTTTTTCAAATGGTAATTCGTATTTGGCGTTGATTGATTCAACAATTTTGAAACGCGTCCAATTGTTGGACTGTTCAACTGTTCGATCGCATTTAGATAATAAGTATCAATTGTCCCCAATTGTTTAATGTTCATTAGTCCATCTTGTTTCCCATACAAGCTCAACAACTGATTTAATTTGTTGAAAGTCCCACTTAACTCAATCATTTTGACCCTCCTAGTTATAGATCGCCTTAGTTCCCACCCAAAATAAAGCAAAAAATTATTGATTTCTAATACATAAATGTTTATTTGACTTATTATAATGTAAAAAGAGGCGTATACACAAGTAATACGTCCCCGATTTTAATAAAAATATGTTATCACTGAAAACGTTTAACTACCTGTAACTGTTGAACCTTGCCAGCTAAGCATTCCGCCATATACATCAACAACATCATAACCTTTTTCAAATAGGATATCTGCAGCTTGTGCACTACGACGTCCTGATCGACAAATAATATATGCTTTACCTGTTAATTCATAATCGTCAACTTCATCTAACGGAATATTAATTGACCCAGGAATATGGCCTTCAGCAAACTCGTCATCTTCTCGAACATCAATAATCTGTGGCTTTTGTGCTAATAATAGGTCAAGTTCCGTAGTCGTAATTGTTGGAATATCATCTTCAAAGTTCATTTAGTTACCCTCTTTTATTTAGTTATGGTTTTTATTAGTCTGTATCAATTTATTATCTATATTATCATATGTTTTTATTTCATATTTTTCAAATATTTAGATTTTAATATTGATAGATTTAGAAGGCTCTAAGGTAAGACTTACGTCTCTTTTTAATTGGGAACAGCGTAGGTTATAACATAATACTAAAAATGGGTACTAAAAAGCCACTCCATAATAACGGAGTGGCCTCTTTATATTTAATTATTACTATCATGTATCACATGTTGATAAGAAACTAAGTTCTTCTTTAATTTTCCAAAAATTTTAACCAATGAATCATGAGCACTTTCCGTTGAACGATCTTCGGCTAAGTACTGCCACGTTGAAATAATCAATAACAGTGACACAAAAATTAATGGGAACCCAGCTAATAAACAGATAGCTTGGATTGTTTTAAAACCACCAACGAAGACGATACCAAATGAGAATAACATGAAAATTCCCATCCAAACCAAGCGGTTAAACAAACTTGGTTGCTCTGTCGGTTTGAGTTTTGTACTAGTAAACGACGACACGATAAATGCAGATGATGAAATCGTCGTTGCTAAGAAGATAAAACATGAAATCGCATAGATAACTAACATTACGTATTTAAATGGCAATGTTGAAATAACTTGTGCAATTGCTGCAGCTTGACCATATACATTCAGTGTATGAATTAAATCAGCAGCTCCACTTTGTTGTAAATAGAGTGAATAACCACCTAAGATTGCGTAGAAACTCATACATCCTAAAGCACCATACGCAAGCATCCCTAATATCACCTGACGAATCGTTCGTCCACGCGAAATTCTAGCAATGAATAAGCCCATGAATGGCATGAAAGTTAACCACCAACCCCAATAGAAAATAGTTTCCGATTTAACAGGGTCAATCGCATGACCTAATCCTGAAGCTGTCCCTGTACTCATTGCTACAAACTGAGTAACCATCAGTACAAGACTGTTACCTTCTGACTTCAAAATATAAACCGTTGGTCCAACTAACAGAACAATTAACAAAAAGCCAATGGCTGTCCAAATATGAGCTGAACTCAATCGATCAATCCCACCCTTAATTCCTTTAAACATGGTTAACGTGAAAATGCTGAACAGGACAACAAATAATGCTAATTTTAAAAGTATTGTATCTTGGACTCCCGTTAATGTTGCGATAATTTTTGATAATACAGGTATTTCCATCCCAACTGATGAACCAACACCGCCCATAATACCGAAAACGACAAGAAAATCAATTATTTTTCGTAAGATTTTTTTATAAGGCTGATCCCCTTTTAACATAGGAATCACATCACTAACACACATAACTTTCGCTTTTTTAACGTACATAACGTATGAAATAATTACAGCTGAAGATGCAAACATCATCCACGCCATTGGACCCCAATCAAATTGACCTAACATGTGAGCATTTTGATAATTAGCAGGAGACATCGCTTTAGCACCAAACAAAGGTTGTTGCACGTAGCGAAGTGGATCAACCATGCTAAGCATTAAAATACTGGCATCAATGGCCGTCGCAAATACCATACTACCCCATTTAAAATCACTGTATGCCGGCTTTTCGCCTTTATTACCCAATGTAATTTTGCCATAATGGCTTAATGCAATATATAAAAAGAAAACAAAATTGAGAATATAGATACCAAGGTAAGCCCAACTCAAGTGGGCCGTAATAGCATCCATTATTGAACCTAATTCTGCCTTCAAACCAGACCCACCGAGTAATAATCCAACTGATACTAAAATAAATAATGCCACAGTCGGTAAAAACATTTTTTTGTCGATATTCTGTTTTTCTAAAATAAAAATTTCCTCCTAAATTTTAGAGCACGATCTTTAATTCATCGCCGTACTCACTCCGATAATTCTGCTTTTAATTGCACAAAAAAAGCACACTGATACAGTTTCTCCACTAGGGATATCTGCACAGCGTGCTTGTTAGCTTTGCTATCTTATACAAATACTCATAACGTAAATTATAATATTCTATCGAATCACTTACCTGGACTCACGTCACCGTTATCATCTAGATAACGAATAATTCGTGCCGGGTTACCCGCAATTACGAGATCATCACCAAACGATTTTGTGACCACAGATCCAGCGCCGACAACGACTCGATTACCAATCGTAACTCCTGGTAAAATCGTGACGTGTCCACCCATCCAGACACTATCACCAACCGTAATTGGTTTACCCATTTCAACATCCGCATCACGTAATTTTGCAGATAAGGGGTGTACTGGCGTGTAAAATCCAACGTCTGGTCCAATGTAACAATGATCACCAATTGTGATTGGACAAGTGTCCAACATCGTTAAATGGTAGTTCGCATAAAAGTGATTTCCGATATGAATATTAAATCCATAATCAAATTCGATTCCCGTTTCGGCCCAAAAGTCTTCACCGGAATCAGCCAATAATGCTTTAATATTTGTATTTTGTTGCTTATTATCGTCAAGCTGGTTAATTGTCCGCAGTTTTCTCCGAATCAGTTCTCGTCGTTCAACTAGTTCAGGATCCAACTGCTCATACGGTTCACCATCTGACATCTTTTCTCTCTCAGTTTTTATCATGTTATAAGAATACCACTTATGTCATGATTTGTTAAATAGAAATTTATTTTCTATAAACACAGTAAAATAAAGCTATTTTATTAACATTAATTGAATTGGATTAATTTTAATTAGAGTAAATTTTAACCCTATTATTACAGAAAAATCTTCTAATAACAATTCACAGCATATTCGCTGTTCATCAATCATTAGAAGATTTATTTAACTTATTTTATCAACAAATAGTTGTGTTATTTGTTTAGGTCTTGTAATAACGCCACCGACAACTGCCGAAAATGCGCCAATATCAAATGCTCTCTTAACTTCTTCTGGAGTCGTTGTATGACCCTCCATAATAACAGGGATTTTAAGATTTTTAATTAACTTTTCTAGTAAATCAAAATCTGGGCTATCCCTTTCGTCCGTATATTCTGTATATCCTGACATCGTTGTAGAAACCATATCAAATCCATTTTTTTCAGCCATAACGCCTTCTTCATAATTAGAAATATCTGCCATGGCTAATCTATTTCCTTCATGAATTTTATTGACTAAATCAGTTACCTTTTCATTATGAGGCCGTTGTCTAACCGTTGCATCTAATGCAATAATCTCAGCGTCAGTTTCCAGTAATTCATCTACTTCTTTCATCGTTGCTGTAATATAGACTTCTGAATCTGCATAATCTCGTTTGATTATGCCAATCAACGGTAATTTTACTTGTTTTTTAATTTCTACAATATCAGAAACTGAATTTGCTCGTATCCCCACAGCACCACCCATCTCAGCTGCAAGGGCCATTCTCCCCATGATAAATGAACTAAATAATGGTTCACCTTCTAGTGCCTGACAAGAAACAACTAACCCATTCTTTATTTCATCTAAATTCATCATATTATCTCCCTTTATATATCACTAGCATTTGTCTCAATAACTTGTTTATACCAATCAAAACTATCTTTCTTGTAACGTTTCAATGAGCCATTTCCATCGTCATCTTGATCAACATAAATGAACCCATAACGTTTACTCATTTCTGAAGTTGATGCGCTAATTAAATCAATGCAGCCCCACATTGTGTACCCCATTAAATCAACACCATCCATAACAGCTTCTTTCATTTGAATGATATGTTCTTCAAGATACTTAATGCGATAGTCATCATGAACTTTGCCATCATCGCCTAACTTATCTAGGGCCCCAATTCCATTTTCAACAATAAATAGTGGCACACGGTAACGATCCCACATTGCATTCAATGTGATTCTTAATCCAATGGGATCAATTTGCCAACCCCAGTCACTTGTTTCTAAGTAAGGATTTTTTTCACCATTAATCATATTTCCTAACGATGTATCACCCGTTTTGCCAGCTGAAGTGACCGTTGACATATAATAACTAAAACTAAGGAACGCAACTTTGCCCATTTTAAGAATAGCTTCATCCCCTGGCTCCATCACAATATGAACATCATTTTCTTTGAAATAGCGGTTCATGTATTCAGGGTATTCGCCGCGGACTTGAACATCGGTGAAGAACAAGTTTAAATTATCATTTTCTTGAGCGGCACGAACATCTGCTGGATTAGGCGTTGATGGATAAGTTTGCATTCTAGCAAGCATACAACCTACCACAAAATCAGGATTAATTTTCCGTGCTTGTTCAACTACCAAAGCACTTGCGATAAATTGGTGATGAACAGCTTGATACCGAATTTGTAATTGTTCTCTCTGTGTTAATTCACTGTCAACAGCACCCGTTTCCATGAAACCAAATGAGCTAACATTAATTTCGTTAAACGTTAACCAATATTTAACCTTATCTTTAAAACGGTTAAGTACAACGTCCGTGTAATGTGTAAAACTAGCAATTGTGTCACGGCTTACCCACCCATTTTGTTTAACTGTCAAATCAAGTGGCATTTCATAATGCGATAATGTGACAACAGGTTCAATATCATACTTAGCTAACTCATCAAAAACGCGGTCATAAAATGCTAACCCAGCTTCATTGGGTTCCGTTTCATTACCATTTGGAAAAATTCGTGCCCATGCCATAGACATCCGGTATGTTTTAAAACCCATTTCTGCAAATAATTTAATATCTTCTTTATAATTATGATAGAAATCAATCCCACGACGTTTTGGATAATGGTCAGTGGTTTTATCGTCCATCGCTTCTTCAATGACTTTCATTGTGACAGAACCAAGATTCATTTCTGTTCTTTTTTCAGATTTACGAATAACTTCAGCAGTAGTCATCCCTTTGCCATCTAAATCCCAGCCACCTTCAACTTGGTTTGCAGCTGTTGCGCCACCCCATAAGAAACCTTTTTTAAACCCTTTTGGATAATCTGTTTTATACATATTAATACACTCCTTCAAAGTTTTTTGTTTAACTTATGTATCTGTGAACTATTTCAAATAGAGGTTTTACTAGTTTTTTTCAAAAAAATTACCTATTGATAACTAAACAAATAGTTATCAATAGGTAATGCCTGATCGAATCAGTTACAGCCCTTATTTGACAAATTAAGTATATCAAATATAGTAAGCGCTGTCAAAGTTAGTTTAAAGGCTTACTCACCTTGCCTTATTTTTTCAATAACCTGAATAATATTAAACGTATCCTGTAGGCTATGTCGCTCACAAGTCTTTGCACCAATTTCAACTAGATTAATAAAAGCTTGAATTTCAAGCGTCATATCATCTCCAACGATACTATAGTCCCGATTAATTTTTTGTCCATCATTTAATTCAATCGTATATTTTTCAATTCGATTATACATTGGAATAACGATACGACCTTGTTGCCCAACAATAATCGCAACTCGCGGTTTAGCTTCATTTATTGCGCCTTCAATGAGTGCCTGAGCGCCTTTTTCAAAATGTATCGTTGCTGAAAATTTTTCATCAATCCCATTATGCATGTCTAATTTTGATTCAATATGCGAAATATCTGAACCTAAAATTTCTAACACAAAACCAATTGGATAAGTACCGATATCGTTCAAAGCACCACCCTGTCCTTTTTGAAGTAAATATGAAGTTGCTTTTTGAGATGGAATGGCATTAGAACAAAAGTTAGCTGACATGGTTTGGATGGGTCCGATTGAAGCTAAATCTTGTTTTAAATGATCCATACCGATGTTAAATTTTGTTTTAAACGCTTCAACAAATAAGGTTTGATTTTCACTTGAAGCTAATTCAATTTCTTTCATATCTGTCGTTGTTAGTACAGCCGGTTTTTCACAAAATACCGGAATATTTAGCTTCAACGCCTTTAGTGACCACTCTTTATGCAACATATGTGGCAATGCGATATAAACGCCATCAATCGAATCATCGCCTAAAAGAGCTTGATATGAATCATAAATGGTTATATCTGGATTATTCGCTTTAAACACATCGTCATTAAATAATGACTTTGATCCAATTGCTGTAACTTGTCCATTTTTTGTATATCGAATACTTTCATAAAATCGCTTTGCAATATTACCGTAACCAATAATTCCAAAATTCATTGTTCTTATCTCCATTTCTATTTAACCGTTTTCATTAATTATAGCCGACTCATACAGTATGCACCAAATTAAATTTCAAACTCAAAAAGGTCACCCCATTTCCGGGGTGACCTTCTCGTGATTCAATCTTATTTTTTAACCTACAAGTTCAATTTTGTTTCCTTCAGGGTCCAAAATGACTGCTTCATAATAGCCATCCCCTGTTGTCCGAGGGCCACTAACAACTTCTATTCCAGATTTTTTAAAATCAATCACCATTTGATCAACGGTCACATGATTCTCAACAGAAAAGGCTAAATGTGCATAACCAAATCCATCAGGATAGCGATCTGTAATATCCGTTCTCGTCATAATTTCTAATCTTGCTTGACCATCTGGAAAGCTCAAAAAGTATGACGAAAATCCTTTAGTCCCATTGTCATAACGCACACCAAAAGTTGCCTTAAAATTAGTCACATAAAAATCACGCATTGCTTCAAGATTTTCTACCCATAAACCAACGTGTTCGATTTTCATTTGCTTAAACCTCCGTTGTTTCAATCGGAAAAACTAATTCAAATTCCTCACAAACCACTGGCATTGTCTCATCAAATGTCTTATTAACACTTTCTAATTCTTCTTCAAAAAAAGATTGATGAACACTTCGCCAATAAGCTAAATTTCTATCGCCTTCGCCTTCAAGAAAAGCATGCTCTTCTGTAACTTCGTTAAATGGTGTCACATAAACTTTTATTGTTTTCGTAATCGCCATTGGATTATCTTTATAATCAACAATGACATTGTAATCGCCAACTTTTGGTAAAGGTTCTTCATCAAAATATAAATTATAAGCTGACGATGTCCCTGTTTTAAGACCATCTAAAACTAATTTACCTAATTCTAACGTTTCTTTCTTAGTGACGCCAAATGACCATGCATCATAATTATCATGTTCAATTTTATTTGCCTTTTTAAATGCTTGCCAATACTCATAAATTGTCATATGAACTCTCCTTCAAGAATTTAATCTTCTGCGTTTAATATATCTAAGAACAACTCACCATATTTTTCCAATTTACTTTCACCAACACCTTTAACATCCAACATATCAGTTAACGTTTCCGGCATAACCTCACACATTGAATATAACGTTTTATCAGAGAAGATAACAAATGGCGGTACACCTTGTTCCTCTGCTAATTCGCGACGTAATTGTCTTAATTCTTCAAATAGTTCATTATCTTCAGGTAATGCTTGTTTAACTTTTACAGCCATTTTACGTGTAACTTTAGTTTCACCTTTTAAGACGCCAACTCCTTCTGCAGCAAGTTGCAGAACCGGATATTGGCCGCTTGAAGCCTGTAAAAAACCTGACGCAACTAAATAATCAATCAATCCAGAAACTTCCTTCTGCGATTGATCTTTCATCAGTCCATACGTAGGTAATTCATCAAATCTAAACTGCATCACCTTTTGGACTTTTGAACCTGTTAAAACTTGTGCGACTAACCCTTTACCAAAATGTTCACCCATCCGTTTTACACATGATAAAACCTTTTGGGCATCAATCGAAATATCTTGTGCATCTCGTGTATCCAAGCAATTGCCGCAACGGCCACATTCTGGTGCTTCATCGCCAAAATAATTCACAATTGTCTGTTGTAAACACTGTTGCGTGTTTGCGTATTGCGTCATTTCTTGTAATTTTAAATACTCATGTTTTTTATTAACATCATCCATTTCAGATTGGTCAATGAAAAAATGTTGAATCTGAACATCTTTTAAATTAAAAAGTAAAATTGCTTCACTTGGCAAGCCATCTCGTCCAGCACGTCCGGCTTCTTGATAATAAGCTTCTAAACTACCAGGTATCTGATCATGGATTACAAATCGAACATTACTTTTATCAATTCCCATCCCAAATGCATTCGTCGCAATCATTACCTGAACACGATCGTACAAGAAGTCTTCCTGATTCTGACGACGTTCATCTTCTTGCAACCCGCCGTGATACATCGCCACTTTAATCTTAGCTTTTTTTATTAATTTCGTTAACCGTTCGACTTCTTTACGCGTACTTGCATAAATAATACCAGATTGTTGTTTCTGTCCCTTTAAATACTCGAGTAAGAAACGATCACTATTTTGATCTTTAACGACTTGGAAGGCTAAATTTTCACGTGAAAACCCAGTTTTAACTTCATGTATAATCGATAATCGTTGCATAATATCCGCAGCTACTTGAGTTGTCGCTGTCGCTGTTAATGCAATAATCGTCGGATTCGAATTCAAACGTTGAATCGTTTCCGTTAAGCGTAAATAACTAGGACGGAAATCGTGCCCCCATTGTGAGATACAGTGCGCTTCATCAATAGCGACAAGATCAATTCTTAATTCCGCTAAATCTGCCATAAAACCATCAGAATCTAATCGTTCTGGTGACACATAAAGTAACTTAACTTCACCACGAGCAGCTTGATTAAAGCGTTCACGAACCTCCGTGTAATCTAGCGTACTATTGATAAAGGTTGCTGGAATGCCATTTTCATTTAAAGCATCAACTTGATCCTTCATTAAAGAAATTAAAGGAGATATCACTAACGTTAGTCCATCTAATATAAGTGCTGGAATTTGGTAACATAGCGATTTTCCGCCGCCTGTAGGCATAATAGCTAAAACATCTTCACCCGTTAGAATACGATCAATAACTTCTTTTTGACCTTGGCGAAAATTGTCGTACCCAAATTTTTCTTTTAAAACTGATTGTGGATTCATATAATCCTTTCTCTTTGCTCATTTTCTCAGATAATTCTATGTCTTTAAATTATAGCATAGGTTAAGACGCCACAGATGTTTTAGAAAGTGTTTTAATGACCGCTTCAACATCACCCAAATCATTCATTAGTCCCGCGGGATTTTGTTGAGCTGCCCTAAGTTTAGTCATATAATCAACGACAATTGTCGAATCACTAACACTACTTGTGTCTTCAATTCGATAATAAAGATAGTGAATTGAATTAACTTTAGGTTCAAGGATAACGCTTAGATACCAAGTGTTATCTCCAATTTCAATAGTTGCCGTTTCCTTAAAATGACCATATTCTTCTTGTAATTTGCCTTGAATTTGTCCAATCTCAATTGGAACCGTGGCAGGCATTGGTCCTCCAGAATACGCATCTGACGTATTTAATTGTACCTTAGTGCCACGTACTTTCGAATTTTTAAGATTAAATACAACTTTCATATTTGATGCATCTTTGGACCCTTTTTTAATGGTCCAATCAGCGGGTGTAGCATAATTTTTATGCGGTAATATAGCATCACCACCGACGACTATTTTTGCTTGGACTGGTAAGCCATTTGTTCCTGCGTTAATTTTGTATTTTTGGGTTAATTTTATATTTTCTGTCGGTTGAATTCGACTGATTTCTGCCCAACTAGCCGGTTGTGTATCTTTAACTTGAATTAATGTTTTAAATCCTAAGATACCTAAAAAAACTACCATCAAAAAACCGATTGATATTAACATATTTTTCTTCATGCCAAAAATCTCCTAACCTGTTACGCCTCTATTATTAAAGCTTTTTCTCGTAGTATATCGCTAATATTATTGAAATGATTATTATATTCGTATACAAAAAGAAAAGTAGTGCACCAATCCATAATAACGTACTTACTTTTAGAAATGCCCACAAAATGATAAACCCAAACGCTAGAATTAAAATCATGCTATTCATAATTTTTCCAATCATTGCGTTCACAGACTGATCAATTAACTTATTTCGTTCATCCACATTCTCCAGCTGTTCTTCTTTCAGTCCTTTTTTAGAAAAAGTTATATAAAATTGATAGGCCGCAATTCCAAATGATAAGACAACATTAATAAATGATCTAATCAATTTTGACCAATCAAAAGCATCTTTAAAATCTAAGTTCATTATCCAAATTGAGGCAATCCCCACAAACATAAAAAATAAACCTACAAAAAAATGTCGATAACTATAGATTTTCATTTTAATTCTCCTCCATCTCTAAATTTTCCTTTAGCTGAAATAACGCTTCAATCTGACAATCAAACAATAAACTCAAACGATAGGCCAACATTATAGATGGCTTATATTTACCTTTTTCAAGTGAGATAATTGTTCGACTAGAAACTTGAACTTTCTCAGCTAACTGTTCCTGTGTTAATTCAAGCTTAGTTCTGTATTCTTTAACTTTATTTTGCATAATGAACACCTTTCAATATGAAATATACTTCATGTGAAGTTAACTTCATAATATAATAATTATTTTCTTAAGTCAACTAGCTGATTATTTCTGGCACCAAGCATATCAATATAAATTTCTATTTATTTATACTATAATTAAATAAACATCGTCAGATTAACTAATTTAATAATCTAACGATGTCTTTTAACTAAATAAAACGTTTTAAAAAGGAGGATTAAGCATATGGTTCAATCATACAAAAATTTCTGGGAAAATATTTTTAATTTTTCTGACACATCGAATAGATCAGACTATTGGTGGCCTACGATTATTAATAGTATTCTAGGAGCAATTATTATTTATTTTTATACGTCACTCGTTGGCCATCCTATCGATTCGATTTATAATTTTAGTGAACTTACTTTTATGACAAGTCGAAATATTGTTATGTTTATCGTCTGGATTGCAAACTTTGCTGTTTCAGTTCGTCGTTTACATGATACTGATCGTTCTGGTTGGTGGATTTTAATCCAATTCGTTCCATTAGTCGGTAGTATTTGGTTCTTTATTTTAATGGTTTTACCCAGAAAATCAAATCGCTGGGGTTAAATTATATTGATACTCGATTATTAATAAGAGGTGCTGATAAAATTTATCAGCACCTCTTTTGTTTACGGAAAATTAAAAAGATAGCACTGTAATCGACTAACTTGATTACCGCTCTATCTTCATTTTTCAAAAAATAATCCACCCTGATTAACTAAAACATCTGCTACAGGTGTCTCTATTCGTTTATTAAGCACCATTTTTTTCGTCTCTGTTACATATTTTTTAAAATTCATTGTTTGTAAATGAGCTTGGTAATCCTCGTCACTCCGGTAAATTTCAACGAAAATCCATTGATTTAAATCTCCATCTACAGAAGCAATGTATGTCACTAAGAGTCCTGCTTCATTTTCAAATGATTGTTTCATAGTATTCAATGAAACTTCTCTAAATTCTTTAACCCTATTCGGCTCTATTTCAATACTTGTTACTTTGAGTATAGCTCTGTCAGGCTTCAATTCATGCAAGGCTGTTGTTTTTTCTAACAGTAATTCTGGGGATAAATTAATCATCGATTTTTCAATTACTGCCTGAGATGCGATATTACTAAACATTTTAAATTGAGCCGAATTTGCATGTTTTTGATATTGATCTTCGTCTTGATAAGATTCAATCACAATATTTTCAGTACCCGCCTCATCCAAATGTACACTGTACATCGCCAAAGTTCCTTTTTCTTGCTGAATTGAGGTCGTTAAATTAATCATCCCTGCTTTTTCAAATCTTTCACGATCAGATAGCTTAATTTTAAGTTTGAATAGTCTTAATAATGGGGCATTCTTAAGTTCTATCATTTATTCACCCAATCCCATCAAACGATTATAATTTCCATAATTAATCAGGGCTCGATCATCTTTCGAAAGATTCAACTGATCTAAAGCTTCAATTATGGCATCCGTTGCTCCAGCTGGCGCAATCCCTAACGGTGCATCAGTTCCAAACAGTACGTGGCTAACACCATAATAATCAATTGCTAACCCTAATGCTTTAGGATTGCCCAATAATGCAGTATCTACATAGAAACGTTTAAAATCAGCTGCCTGTTCTGGTGATAGAATATGGTTAATTCGTTCAGCAAAATAAGGCACCATTGCCCCAGCATGATGAACAATTACTTTAAGTGTAGGATAGTCATTAAAAATTCCTGACTGTACTAATTGCAACATTGCTTGCGCTAGTTCATATTCCCAACTAAAAATAATATTATTGTCTGGTTTACGATCATCAAAAATTGGGTGTAACAGAATTGGGATATTTAATTGTGCAGCCATTTCAAAAATAACCCGGTATTCCTTTGCAGCAATACTTTTTCCAAGGGCACGCGTAAATAACTGAATGCCAACTAATTCTGAATTTTTTAGCACTTGTTCTTTTATAATACGTGTTGCTTCATCGATGTTATTTAGAGGTATCATTGCAATACCCGCTTTAAACAAGTCTGCATTTTGTTGAACCATTTCAATTATTTCGTTATTAGCTTGCCAGCATAATGCCGCTGCTTGTTCTGGCCCTACGTAGTCCTCAGGATTCACGTTGACTGCTGAGATAACTTGTTGGACATTTCTGTTCCGTAATAGGCGTCTTTGTTCAATATCAATCAATATGGGATGTTTAATAAATGGCATTTTTTCTGGCAAGTTCGGCTGAATAGCTAACATCTCGTTATAAAAATGTGGTGGTAAAACGTGTGCAAAAACATCAATACTTGTCATTAACTTTTCCCTCCTACAACCTAATTTAGGTTTCTTTAATTTAGCTGATTATCTAATACTAGGCAAAAATGCTAAAATAGCCTGCTCATTCCTCTCACCTAATATAAAAATTTTCTTATTTTAATGGCTCTAATTGTTTGATAACTTTGGCGGGCACGCCGCCCACTACTGTATTGTCAGGAACATCTTTTGTCACCACTGCACCAGCTGCTACAATCACATTATCCCCAATATGAACGCCACCAATAATCGTGACATTTCCACCTATCCACACATCGTTTCCAATTGTAATTGGTTTAGTATAAGTAATTAAATAACGACTACCATCTTGTCTTTTTCCAAAACGTTTTGTTGCATCTAATGCATGTTCACCACAATATAACTTCGTGTCTGGCGCGACAATGACACGATCTCCTAATGTGATTTTGTTTGAATCTTGAAATGTACAATTACCGTTAATAAAAACATCATCACCAACAGTGATATGTTTACCATAAACTGTATTAAATTGACCATTAATAACGAGTCCTTCCCCAGATTTCCCTAACAACTCGTGAATTGCTGTTGCTCTTTTCTCTAGGTCAGTTGTCGTATTGATTATAGTGACTAATTCTTTACCCGCCGCAATCATACCCTGTAATTCTGGGTCGCGATAATCATAATCTTGACCTGCCAATAATTTTTCATGTTCTGTCATCATTTTGCCCCTCCATTCACTATTTGACGCCCTTTTCTTCCTTAATAATTCAATTGTATTATACTACTTAAATTAACTGAACTAAATTCAAAAGATTCGGTTCTAGTGATATTAAAAAAGAGCCAACCTAATTGTATTTACCCAATCAGGTTGAACCCTCTTACTTCACAATATTATTTTCAAACTTCTTCAACAACTGTTGTCGTTTTTCAAGTTTCATTCCTTGAACTGCAGCAAAGTTAAACCATTTCAACTGGTTAAACCCCATCTTCCGGAATGTTCCCCTAAATACCATTTTAGTCACAGGATTTCCAAAGATAGTTCGATAAATCCAACCTGGTGTTGACATAGTTGTAACCATTTTAACTTTCTTTAAATGAACCATCTCATTTTTAAATAATTTTTTATTTTCCTGCTCTGTATAAAGAATCCCTTTAGCAATAACTTTGTCAAAGAATCCCTTCATCATAGCTGGCATAGATTCCCACCAGATTGGAAAAATAAAGACAAGCTCATCTGCAGCCATGAGGCGTTCTTGATAATTCGCCGTCATAGAATCCGTTGGTATCTTCTTACGCCAAGATATTAGGTCTTCTTGGTGCATTACAGGATCAAACCCATCTTTATGCAAATCAATTACGTCCACAATACAGCCCTCTTTTTCATACGCTGCTTTAGCACTAACTAGTAATGCCGCTGAATAACTCCTATTGTGCAATTCATTGTATCCAGCGTCTGCAGTGTAGGGATGATCAAATATAATACAAATTTTTTTCATGTTCAATAACCTCTTTTAATTAGTTTAATAAATTTTCCGACTTTAATGACTTTATATAAAATACTTCAAGTGTCATTTATCTTTCTTGCTATAAGTGTTACATTTGTTACACTTATATTAATCATTTATCGCGTGATTTACAAGATACAAAATCGTGTTATTTGTTACACTTCAAGGAGATATAAAAAATGACGGAAAATAACCAAGCAAAATTAAGTAAAAATTTGATTATTGATTCTTTAATTGACTTATTAAAAATAAAATCTTATCAAGAAATCACAATAACTGAAATCACAAAAAAAGCCGGAGTTGCCCGGCTGACTTTCTATCGTAATTTTGAAAATAAGGACGCGATTTTACTAACTCGGTCCGATTACTTATTTGACCAGTTTTACGCCGAACTCAAGTCCAATCAAACAGAAATTAGTTTGAAAAACATTTTCAAGCTAGCTTTTAACTATTGGCATAATGATTCTGAATTTATGGATATCCTAATTAAAAATGATATTGTTTATTTATTGGAAGATTCTTTTTATACTTATTTTGAAAAGATTCTTAAAGATACGCCTAGTATCAGTCGGCTAAATAATACTCAAAAAACGTTCATTCTTGGTGGCGTTCTACGAACGATGTTGCAATGGATTAGTAGTGGTAGTCCTGCTACAGCTGAAGAAGTTACTGCAGATATATTGGAATTGATTCAGTAAAAGTATGCTAGATTTTAATGATTAAAAAAATAGCCCAGATATTTATCTGAGCTAAGTCTAAACCTCTATTTAAAAATCTTAGGACCCTTACGCATTTTAGTACGATCATTTCTAGCAGTAGCCTTCTTATTGAAGTTTCCGCCATCAGTTTGTTTCTTTTTGATAATTTCTAGCATTTTATCTCTATCAGTCTTTGCTTTATCAGCCATTAATGTTTCCTCCTTGCTCTATTAATTAACAATTTCTTTCAAAGTTAAAGATTCATATTATGAATACATGCCTTCAAATAAAGTTGATCTTTTATTATTCAACTTACGTCGATTTTAATTCTGTATGCCCCGCTAATCAGTATACAGTTAAAATAACTATGCTCTTAACAGTATATCATTACGACTATCTTGATATCAATAGACGTATAAATTGGATGCCTTTAATTAACCATTCACTAATAATGTTCAATCTCAACGAATTTTGTTCCAACCTTTTCAACGAATTCTTTATCATGATCAATGATTAACATCGGTGGTTGAAAAGCCAGAATAACATCTTGAATTTGTTGACGCGTGATAACATCTAGATAATTAAGTGGCTCATCCCAAATATATATATTTGCTGGTTCAACCAACGAACGACTCAAAGCCACTTTTCTCTTTTGGCCCATGCTCATTTGACTGATATCTTTATCAAATTCATAACGTTCAAAACCAAGTTTTCTTAATGTATCCAACATTAAAGAATAAGAAACATTTTTTTCTGCAGCGAATTCTTGTAAAGAACCAGATAAACCATCAAAATTTTGCGGTAACCAGCTCACTTTTAAAGGTGTTGCAAATTTGTATTGCCCTTGATACTTTAATTGACCTAGTATAGCAGCGATAACGCTCGATTTACCAGAACCATTTTCACCCTGAAGAATAACGCGCTCTCCCATCTTTAATTTAAAATCTACCGGTTTATTTACCGGCAATTGTTTACGAAATGCTGATAAGCCAATTACCTCTAGTAAAGTCTTATCTGACACTAATTTTTCAAAATTCAACGTTAAAAGATCTGCCACATCAATATTCTTAAGTAAAGATTTTTTCTCTTCTACTGCTTTATCGGCACGTTTTTTAATACTTAGTACCCGTTTCATAGATTTAGCTGCCTTGTGGCTAATAAATCCTCTGTCTGTCGCACCAGATACTTTCGCCTCAGTCTGATTAGCCCAACCCGATTTTTTCCGTGAAGCACCTTCTAATCGTTTAATATCATGTTGTAATTTTTCTTTTTCATTATATTCCCAATTATTTCGTGACGTATTTTCGTCAGCCCACGTATTATAATTACCCTTAAATTGACTGATTTTAGCGCGATCAATTGAAATAACATGATCAATAATATTATTTAAAAAATAACGATCATGACTGATTAAAATAAATCCTTGTTTTTGTCTTAGATAATCAGAAATAATTTTTCGACCGTTTTCATCTAAATGATTAGTCGGTTCATCTATTAATTGAAATTTACCTTCGCCAACAAATAAGCTGGCTAATAATATCTTAGTTTGCTGTCCTGGACTTAATTGATTAAATGGTTCCGTCAATAATTTTTCAGATAGTCCAAGTTTATCTAATTCGATTAAAATTTGCCACTGATCATAGTCTTGTAAGTCTGTGATACTCTTGATAACCAGCCACACTGACTCTTCTGGTTTAACAACTGTTTGAGGAAAATACTGAAATTCTAAATCTGTTCTAATCTTTCCTTGGTACTGTAATTGATTTTGTAAAATTCTAAATAAAGTCGTTTTTCCGCGACCATTTCTACCAATTAGACCTAACTTCCAGCTGGCATCTAATTGTAAATCAACATTTTTAAAAATTGGTGCTAATTGTCCATCATATTGAAAACTTAATTGTTTAATTTGTATTGTTCCTATAGTAATTACCTCATTTCTTTGTGAGGTCGACCGCTAAACTATCCATTTGATTCTACAAAAAAAGAGCATACAGTTATATGCTCTTCAATCGTTATCCATCAAAAAAAGTGGTTCTTTCAGATGTGAAAAAGAATTGATATTGCAAACCGTTTGAATAGTCAACATGCATAAAAAGACACACTTCGTCCCTTGTTTAGTCGACAGTTATTCGATTAACGATTTGTATTTACCAATGCACTTCACACTCCCTGTTTATTAATTATTTACAGTCTACTATAGTTATGGTAGATAGGCAAATTAATCAAATGTGATATTAAATTGGTAAGCAATATCCTTCATCGCATCAATTTGATAGTCATCCTCAACATCACTACCCCAACTATCAATACCACCAACACCTCGAACGGCGCCTAGAATCGATAAAACGGTACGATGTTCCGCTGGTAATTCGCTATGATGTGTCGCATTTTCTAATTCTTCAGCTGTATAAGGTAAACAACTAAACGCAATTGGTTGATCAACCGCACTGAATGTTAAACCCGTTTCAGAAGCCTGTTGCATACGATTATCCAGAACAGACTGTCGATAAACAGTTACCCAATCATTTTGCATATGCACACCACAATCTTGCGGAACTAAGTATGGTGTCACTGGTAACCCTTGAACTTCATATCGGCCTGGAATTCCTCCGGCCATTCTATCTGGATAAGTTTCTCCTGATAATCCTTGGTAACAAAAACGAGTCGCTGGTGTGGGCATAATAAATCGCAACCCAAAAACAGGTAATGAGGGTAATCCAGCTTTTCCTTGGTATGAAACTGCAACATTCATTTTTCCGGTTGCTTCAACAGTATAAGTGACCGTCACTTGCGTTTGCGGCACAGTCAGTGTGTTATAGATATAACTTATAGCCACTTTTTCAGCGACTTCATGGTTAGTGTAACGATTATTTTCTGGTGCAATCGGTAACGCAATTGGTTTACCATTAATAGCAACTTTAACTGATTGACAATTACTGAATTGATCAGCGGCCAACCACATCCCTGACTTTACTGGAAACTGACTCCCCTGATCGTTATCCGTTGTTGCACGCCAAAAAGTCGGTTTTGGTGAGCGATAAAGCCACTCTTTACCTTGAATTCTAAAAGATTCTGGGCCACCCGTTTGATAGGAGAAAATATAATGAAAATCATTTCCTTTTAAACCGAGTGTGACATCTCCGTAAATGACAGTTAACTGCTTATTTATCTGTGCCATAATAGTATTTTACCTCCTGCATTGCTGGTTTTTCATTACGTGTGGCAAAAACGAGTCCATCACCCGAAAATGCATAATCAGATGGTCGATCATCAAAATCGCCACCATAACGCAACTCATTTTGACCTGTGACGGGATCTTCAACTAACAATGCTTGATCGATAAAGTCCCAGATGAAACCACCTTGATAGGATTCATATTGTTGTAATAAATCAATATATGATTTCATCCCGCCCAATGAATTACCCATATCATGCATATACTCACACAAGATAAATGGTTTTTGTGGTGAATTTTCTAGATAGTCTTTAATTTCGGCTGGTGTTGCATACATCCGACTTTCAACATCTGAAATGACATCTTTGTATTCAGGCGCACGGAAAACACCTTCATAATGAACTAAACGTGTCGAATCTTTTTGTTTATAGTACTCATTCATTTTCGCTAAGACACTGCCGGCGTATGATTCGTTACCCAATGACCAAAATAAAACTGAGGGATGATTTTTAAATAACTCAAAATTACTTTTAGCGCGGTCTAAAACGGCTGCTTCCCATTGATCCGATGAGCCGGGCACATTCCAAGAAGGCTCAACTTCACCCATTTTCTGCCAAGAACCATGTGATTCTAAGTTGGTTTCAGCCATCATATAAATACCAGCCTGATCACAACGATTGTAAAAAGATAATCGATCTGGATAATGTGACGTCCGAACTGCGTTAATATTGTTACGTTGCATACAGTCAACATCCCAAGCTTCATCATTATCTGAAATGGTTCTTCCTGATTTAGGGTTCCACTCATGACGATTAACACCATTGATAATTAATCGTTCACCATTTAATAACATCACGCGATTCTTAATTTCAATTTTGCGAAAACCAACTGGTTGTTGGATAATTTCAATTAATTGCCCATCAGCATCTAAAATTTCTAATTGTAATGTATATAAATAAGGCCGGTCATTCTGCCAAGCAGTCACTGGTTGTGCTAAATTGTAGTGTTTTTCGACATCTGACCCACTCATTAATTCATCGCTAAATAACACCGCATCTTGGTCTTTGAATGTGACACGGACACGTTGTTCTGCCCCACTAAAATGAAGTTGTAAATCTACTTGTCCTGTTTTTTGTCCACTATCGTAATCAGGAATCACCCAAAAATCATCTAAATGTGTTGCAGGTTGTGCTAACAGTGTCACATCACGAAAAATTCCGAAGAAACGGAAAAAGTCTTGGTCTTCAATGAAGGCTGCAGAACTTCGTTTATGCACTTCAACTGCCAAACAATTATCCTTATCTTTTAAATAAGGTGTCAGGTCAAATTCGCTTGGTGTAAAACTATCTTCTGCGTATCCTAGAAAATGTCCATTCAACCAGACGTACATTGCCTGTTCAACACCTTCAAAACGGATAATAACGCGTTTATTTTGAAGAGTTGGTTCCAAGTCAAAATGGTTTAAATATGAACCTACTGGATTATATTCTGCATCACTAAACATTCCAGCATACTGATTTAAATCAGTATCTGAAAAAGCAGGTCGTCTATATTCATGTCCTTCCCAAGGATACATCGTATTAATATAATGTAATTGCTCATATCCTGATAATTCAATATGCTGTGGTACTGGAATTGTGTCAAATTGTTCTGCATCAAAGTCAGTCTGATAGAAATTTTTTGGTCGACTTGCTGCATTAGTGCTGTAACTAAATTTCCAAGTTCCATTCAAAGATTGTTCAAATGAACTTTTTTGTTGTAACATTTCTGCTTGAGTTGCATAGTACTTATGATCACTGTGAGCTGGTACCTGTCCAACACGAAAAACGGTTGGTGTATCTAGCCATTCAATTTCTGGTGTCATCTGTTTGCCTCCGTTTTATATAAAAGCGTTTTCATAATTAAGTATATGTTTTCTTTTGGAGGTTGTCAAAAAGCATTATAAAATTGAGACAATAAAAAAAATTAGATTTAAGTGAAAATACGGTAATCTCATTTTTATTTTGTGTAAAATTGATTAACTTCTTCCTTTGGGCCTTTTAATTGATTTTTGCAGTAAGTTTCAGTATCGATTGCTGTATTAATCCTTCTGCAAAAATGAAAAAATGTAAAGGGAGGAGAAATCGTTTATATACCCTTTACTTTTCTTTGTGTTTTAGCTAGGTTATTATCAGTAGTTGCTCCCAAAACCCAACGAATATTCCAAATAGAAGGAAATATCTTTAAATTTTAAATACAATAAAAAGGCTCTGTACTATCTGTTGTTGGGACTAGTGTAAAAACTATTACTGATGACAGTTTTTTTGTATAATAACAAAAAAAAGCCAAAAGTCATAAGACTTTTGGTTACGAGTTCATCCATGTTCATTATCCCTCAACCACCACAGATGAATTAATAAGAAAGATGGAACTCTCCGCATGCCTAATCATACTAAATTTTGGCTTAAAATAAAAGACAGTAGTCTAACGATTGTTGATTATCAGTCTTCTAATGACGGTGTCACTCGATTTAACCGTGTTCTTGATTACCAGCCGAAGGGATTGTCCAAATTGTGATATTAAAAACGAAGGACAGATTATCAGGTATAGTTGGCGTCAAACACCCATACGCTACCCTAAATTTTTTGGTAAATGTATCATTTTATCACTCAAACGAAGATACTTTAGCTGTCATGAGCGGCAGTCATACTTCCTTGTCCAAACAAGTGTGGTTCCTAAAAATTGTACGATTTCCAATCTATCTAAACAGCTCTGTTTAACTAAATTAGCGGAATCCGTTTCTTTAACTCATATTGCTAATGAAATTTCGAATCCTGATTCCTTTGTAGGTCGTATTTTAATGACCTTTGAACGTGATTTTAAACCTAATTATAAATTTTTACCTAAAGTACTCCTACTTGACGAAGTCAAGAGTACCAAATCAGCTACAGATGCCATGAGTTTTGAATTTATGGATGCTAGTAACCATGAATTAATCAAACTTTTATCTTTTAGAAGATTCTATCAAATAGAACGTTATTTTTATCGTTACTCAGCTGCAGCTAGAAAAAACGTGAAAATTATCGTAACTGATATGAATTATACCTATCCTAAACTAGCCAAAGAAGTCTTTCCTAACGCGATTGTCATCATAGATACCTTTCATATTATCAATTCAGTGAATCGTGGATTCACTAAAACTAGAATTAGACTGATGAAAGAACTTTCAAAATCATCACAAGACTACAAAGCACTAAAACGTTACTGGAAGCTCCTGTTAAAACCTTCTGAAACCTTAGATTTTAAAAATTTCAAGAAATGGACTTATTTCCCATACCTAACAACAGAAACAAATGTCGTTGATCATTTATTAGCGATTCATCCTGAACTAAATAAATCATATGAACTCATGAACCAAATAAGATCAACCATTCGGTTGAAGGACTGGAAATCTTATGATTTTACAGTTAGAAACACCGAAAGGTGTTCTGAAGAAATGCTTAAAAGTATTGAAACGTTGCTTTGTCACCATTCTGAGATTAAAAATAATTTTGGCTATTATTATACTAACGGTCCTTTAGAAGGAATAAACAATAAAATTAAGGTCATTAAACGCGTTGGTTTTGAATTTAGAAATTTTCGTAGATTCCGAACTAGAATATTTTATACACTTAAAATCCATACAAAAAAACACCTCACAAATTGCTTTGTGAAGTGCTTCAAAATATCGATATAAATATATATTAGCGTTTTGAGAATTATCGATTAATACTTCATGGAATCTTATCTATTTGAATCCACTTGTATCAATACTTTACAATATTGAAAAAGGAACAACATTGAATAAAATCCATAATACGAGATAAAATTAACACCATAAAATAGACTAGTCAAGACACCATTAATGGTGTCTTTTTTTATGCTTTACACACTCTCTACCCATTTAATATATGTCTAATCAATTTCTATTTCAAGATTTCCAGTAACGCTTTAGAGATACGCATTCTATCATCTGTGGTCATGCTTTTCAATCTGTTAATTAATTCGGGCGTATAAATGTCGTTAAAATCATTACTCATTAATATATCAGCCAAATTTAATTGTAAGGCATTCAGAACTAGTTCCAACTTTCTTGTACTCGTATCGTCTAATTGTCCTCTTTCGAGTCGAGCCAAATAGCTGGCGGATACGTCCGCCATTTCTGCCAATTCTTCAATTGTAAGTCCTAATTCTTTTCGCTTTTTCCGAATGAAAGTGCCCACAAGTATAATCATAAATCGCTCCTATTTATCCATATGTTTAATGATAAATTAAGTGCGCACACTTTCAAAGCTCTCAGTATACCTATAAAGTTACATAAAAAGGTAGTATTGAGTATATTTTTGAGATAAAATATATCATGTGAAGATAGTGCAAGATATAAATTACTTTTTTGGGGGAGGAGATTTTATAGGGATCGTTTGGTAAAGGTTGGTTAATAATTCGTTCAAAGAAAAGGGAGAAAATTATGAATAAAGAAGAACTTTTAGATTTTTTAATGGCAAAAAGAAGTGTTACAGCGGGAGCTGCAGTTATCCAACAACAAATTCGTGAAGCAGAGGCTAAGATTGAAAAAGGTAAGAAAAAATTTCGAGGAATAATCATCGCATTAGTCGTTTTAATTGTTCTTTTTATGATTACTAGTCAGACAAGTGCGGCGATGCCATTCATCATTGCTGTTATCGCGCTATTTGCTTTTAAATATTTTGTTTATATTATGCCGGGTAATGAATCTAAAACACAAGCCTTAGCAGACTTGGACGCTGAAATGGCAAATGAAGATTATATTGCAGGCAAGCAAGGATTCCCAGAGAAATTCTACAACTATTTCGATATTTTTCGTCTTTGGAAATTAATTGATGAAACTCGGGCACGTGATTTGCAAGAAGCCTTTAACATTTTAGAAACACAACAATTCCAAGAAACTCAACTTTCAATGCAGGAAGAAATGAGAGGCTTACAACAAGATATTGCCTCAAATGCACGCTTGGCAGCTATGTCCTCAACCGTCAGTGCATTTAATTCGTTCAGAAAATAAGATTTATTATATTAAATTTATAAAAATGGAGAAAAAATGTCAAAAAAAGCAAATATTATTACCGGTGTCAGTATAGTAGCTATAGTTATTATTGTGGCTATGTTTATGATGGGCAATTCAAATAAGATGGATGGAAGCTATATTTCCGACATGGGTGGTTCCAAATTTGAGTTGAAGTTTAAAGGAAACACTGTGACTAAAGTTGAAACTGATAAAAAGTCAGACCAAGGTACTTATGAAATTGAAGACGGTAAACTTACCATGAAATTTGATGATTATACAATGAAAGCTAGTTTAGACAAAGATAAAAAAACATTTACACTTAATTCCGTAACTGGTTCACAAATGATGGGCTTCGGATTTTTATTAGAGGGGTTAAAATTTGAACAGGTTGCTAAATAATTATTAATTTATTGGGAGGATATTTTATATTATGAAAAAATCAAACATTACTTTATTATCAAGTGCATTAATCGCTGGAGTTACTGTCGTTGGTGCTACAACAACGGCAAACGCTGCAACAACTACACCCGACTCAACTGAAACAACTCATACTCAAACAGTTCAATCTAACAGTCAAAAATTAGATGACGATATTAAAGACGCTCAAACTGACGTTGATAATGCCAAAGATACAGCTGACAAAGATCAAAGTGCTGCTGATACTTCTAAAGACACAGCCGATGCTTCTAAAGACAATGCTGGTCAAACTGAAGAAAATGCTAATCAATCACAAGAAGATTTAAACAGTGCTGTTGATAATCAACAAAATGCGCAAAATACTGCTGATAACGCAACTGATGAATCTATCAATAACGCTCAAGATGCAGTTGACGAACAAGACAAAACAAATAACCAATTAGGTCAAGACGTTGATAACGCTAAAACAGATGTTGATAAAGGTAAAACAGATGTCGATAATGCTCAAACTGGCGTTGATGAAGCCCAAAAAGGTGCTGACCAATCTGATAAAGATGCTGATAAAGCTCAAGAAAACGTTGATAATGCTCAAAATAACCTTGATGGCAAAGGTTCAGCCGAAGCCGACAAGAATTTAAGCAATGCCAAAGATAACTTGGATCAAGCTCAAACAACTGAAGACAATGCTCAAAAAGGTGCTGACCAAGCTGACAAGAATATTGCTGACGCACAAAACAATGTTAATAACGCTCAAACTGGCGTAACTGATGCTAACAAACAACAAAATGATGCTAAAGCTAAAGCTGACGCTGCTCAAAAAGCTAAAGATACTGCTCAAAAAGCATTAGATGATGCTAAGAAACAACAAGGTAATCATCAAGCTAACCAAAATCACATCAACTTAAGCCAAGACTACATTAATGCCTTAAAGGCTTATTCAGATGCTTCATCAGCTGACGCTAATTATCAAGATGTCATTGACAGTTTAACAGCTGCAACTGAAAAAGAATGGGCATTAAATGGCGGCTACATTTCAAATGACCAAGATAAAACTGTTCATATTAACAACCAATCAGATTTAAACAAATATCTTGATGACTTAAATGAATATGCTAAACAATTATTAAATGAAGTGCGTGACCGTTTTGGTAGCACACAAGTTGAAGTCTCAGAAGGTTCTAAAAAATTAGGTCAATCAATCGGCGATGCTTATACATCTAAGAATAACGATCCTGATGATGGTCATGACAATGCATTAAACAACAGCATTGCTAACGGTATGGGATTAACATACTTAACACAACAAGATATGAATACTATCTTCGATAAATCATCTGAAAATGGTTGGAATCTTAGTCTTGATGCTTTCAAGAAATCTATCTATGATTCAATGAATGCCTTCTTATTCAATGGGGGTGAATGGGGCCATGCCGTAAGTGTTGCTGGCATTATGGCAACATATACACCTGCCAATAACACATGGTTCGGTCTTGGCTTCGGTCAATTTAAACAATCTAACGGTAATATCTTCTTAACAAGTTTCTTTAACTTTGTTGATGACTATGATGTTAACGACGCTTCTAAATTTAGCACTACACCTGTTGAATCTGGAACTGTCAGTCAAGCTCAAATTGATAAATTAGCAAGCGACGTTACTGCTAAAACAGCAACTTCAAAAACTGCTGATGCAGCTCTTGCAGCAGCTAAATCACAAACAGTTAAAGCTAACCAAGCCTTAGCTACAGCTAAAACTGCTTTAGCAACTGCTAAAACAAAACAAGCAACAGCACACACAGCCTTAACTAAAGCACAAAACGATGTTAAAACTGCTACTGTAGCTGTTAAAAATGCACAAACAGTTGTTGATGATTTAAATGCATCAATGCCTCAAAAACAACAAGCTTTAAAAGATGCACAAGCTGCCTTAGCTACAACTAAAACAACACAAGCTCAAAAACACATGACTTTAGACGCAGCTAATGCTAAATTAGTTACTGCTAAAACTGCATTAAAAGATGCAACTGCTAAATTAAGTGCCGCTCAAGCAGCTTTAAAAGCTGGTCAAGACGCACTTGGCGAAAAAACAAATCATTTAGATGACTTAAAGAATGCTGAAGCTAACTTAGTTGACGCAACAAAAGCTGTTGAAGCTGCTAAAAAAGCATACGACGAGGCTGTTAAAGCTGCCGAAGATGCACAAGCTGCTTCCGTTGCTGACGATGCACAATATGCGAAGTTACAAGCAATCGCTGATGCATCTAAGAAAGCTTTAGACGATGCACAAGCTGCATTAGCTAAATTACAACATGAAAAAGACATCGAAGATGCTTTGAACAATGTTGACAAACCATCAACTGGTACTGATAACGATTCTGGTTCACATACTGGTCATGTAACAGGTTCAGACAATGGTTCAGATAAAGGTAACGTAACTGGTTCTGTTGTTGCTAAAGGTAGTGAAACAGCTAAAGACACGACTGACAACAATGGTATTGTTGCACCAAGCAATAATACATCAACATCACGTCTTAAAGCTGCTGATCATTCAGAAATCAATAACGCTAAAATATTAGGTGCTTCGGTATTACCACAAACTGACGAAACTAATTCGTCAGTCGTTTCAGTGATTGGTGCAGCTCTTGTTGGTGCCGTTAGTCTCTTTGGACTTGCAGGAACGCGCCGTCGTAAACACTAATTCGTTATTGTAAGGAGGAATTGAGATGAAGAAGCCTTTACTTGTAATGACTAGTATCGTAATGGTTGCTTTATTAACAGCGTGTGGGCAACAAAAGTCACAGTCTGAGCAAACAAGTCAGCCAAAACAAGTATCCGTGTCAGATAAGAAAAAGGCGCAGTCGTCAAAAAAAGCAGATACAACTAAAAAGACGCATACTAAAGAAGTAAATCAACCAAAAAAAGAATCCGTGTCAGATAAGAAAAAAGCGCAGTCGTCAAAAAAAGTAAATACGATTAAAAAGACGCCTGCCAAAGAAGTAAATCAACCAAAACAGATGAATTTAGATCAAATTCAAGTCAGTGATTACAGCAGTATCGTCGGTCAGTGGCAAATTGTGAAGTTAGAAGCACGGGGACGCGACTTACCACTTGATGATGTTCAGCCGTTAAATATTACTAAAGATAGTCTAGTGTCATCATCTTCGTTTACATTAAATAAAGCTGGCTTAAAAGATCAGAATGGGCTGCATGCGACGAAATTTGAAGTTGCTAATAATATCTTAACCGCCAGCTTAAGTAATGCAAGTGATGTTTCTATTAATTGGTCCGTCATGTTCTATCCCAAAGGGACTAGTCACGAATATGGTGTTAATACTGGTGAAGAAACGAACAAGCAGAATCTGATTGTTGTTTGGTCAAGTAGTAACTCAGTGACCGCGGTTTACAGCCAAAGTTAATATATATATAAATAGAAGGTCTACAATATCTGTTGCCAGTGATAGAAAAATCTATCACTGGCAACAGATTTTTTTGTATGACACTAAAAAGAGTCTCCTATGACAAATAATACTAAGGTTTTACTAAATATGAAATTTGCTGAAAGCACTCCTTAATCCAGCAGTCATCGGAGTTTATGGTACTTTAGATTACCTTCAAAAATGCCTGACACCCCTGCAGAGTTCTCAACATAATCAAATTGTTAGCTACGGATGGCGGGCATCTCTATTAGGCTACTACGTTATTCTAGTGGCCAACTTTAAGAAACTAACAATGAATTGAAACATATTAAACGTAATGCCTACGATTTCAGTAATTTTAGGAAACACATTTTCTTTGTAATGAGGATTATGTACATAAAAAAGGCGTTGTCACAAAGTGACAACACCCTCCATAATATATTCACCAACAATAGTTGCAATAGAACCAAAAATATTCACCAGTGACAACTGCAATATACCAAAAAAAACACCTCACAAATTGCTTTGTGAAGTGCTTCAAAATATCGATATAAATATATATTAACGTTTTGAGAATTGGCTTGCTTTACGAGCTTTCTTAAGACCTGGTTTCTTACGTTCTTTCATACGAGGATCACGAGTAAGTAATCCTGCAGATTTAAGAGCTGCACGGAAATCTGGATCTACTGTAAGTAATGCGCGAGCAATACCATGGCGAACTGCGCCAGCTTGACCTGAGAAGCCACCACCATTAGCGTTAACTAAAACATCATAACTACCTAATGTTTCTGTAGCGTTAAATGGTTGTAAGACTACTTCACGTAAGTTAGCAAATGGAATGTAATCTTCAATTGCTTTGTTGTTGATAGTAATTTTACCAGTACCTGGTACTAAACGTACGCGAGCTACTGAGTTTTTACGACGACCTGTTCCTGAATATACGACTTGAGCCATTTCAATTGCCTCCTTAAATTAAGTTTGTAATATCTAAAGTTTCTGGTTGTTGTGCTTGTTGATCATGTTCTGCACCACGATATACGTGTAATTTCAATGCTTGTTCTTTACCAAGAGTACCTTTTGGAAGCATACCTTTAACAGAGAAAGCAATCAATTTTTCAGGATCGTTGGCACGGAAATCACCAGCAGTACGAGTTTTTAAACCACCTGGATGATCTGTATGATGTTGGTATAATTTTCTGTCAGCTTTGTGACCAGTTAAACCAACCTTTTCTGCATTGATAACAATAACGTTATCACCAGTATCCACATTAGGTGTGAATGTTGGTTTGTTTTTACCGCGTAAGATAGAAGCAACGACAGTTGATAAGCGACCTAAAGAAATATCAGTTGCATCAATAACATACCATTTACGTTCTATTTCGCCTTTTTTTGCTAAATAAGTTGTACGCACGATTGTTTCCTCCGTTTTTTCATGTTGTTTGTTTGACACTCAAATAAGTTTCCGGGGCCTATCAGTGGGGCAAACAATACCATTTATAATATTAACTATTAAAAGTCAATTTGTCAATCTAATTTATGGGCATCCCACAAATAAATAACACCTTTTCAGATTTAAAATTGCCTTAGTATTCATATTGTCAATAACTTCTATATTACCCTAATTCGTCCGGATAATAAACCTTTTTTAAATATAATCCACTCGCCGGAGCTGTTTCTCGAGCTTGTTGTCGATCCTTTACTTCATATAACCGTAAAATATCATGAACCGGACGCCGGCCGTTCCCTATTTCTAGGAGTGTAGCGACTAAAATTCGGACCATATTGTACAGAAAGCCATTTCCATAAAATTCAAAAATAATTTCATGGTTTTCTTTATCTTCTCTCACGGTTGCCTCATAAATCGTCCGAACGTGATCTGTAACCTGGCTACCTGCCGCCACGAAACTAGAAAAATCATGTTCGCCAACTAAATCAGGTAATGCTTCTTCAATTTTGGCGATATCTATCTTGTATTTATAATGACCCGTGTAGAAGCGTTTAAATGGGTCGGTAAATTCACCTTGAGAAACACGATACATATATCGTTTACCATGCGTACTATAGCGTGAATGAAAATCATCACTGACAAGTTCGGCTTTTTTAACTTGAACATCCAGTGGCAATAAACTGTTCAATGCTCTCATCATGCTAGTTTCCGGAATTTCATGCATGAAGTCAAAATGAAAAACCTGTCCTAAGGCATGAACGCCAGCATCTGTTCGGCCTGAACCATAAATTCTAACTGGTACTTCTGATTTACTCATAATTGTTACTGCTTTTTCTAAGACAGATTCAACCGTCCGTTGGTTTGGCTGCCTCTGAAACCCTGCAAAAGCTGCGCCATCATAAGCAACGGTAATTTTAAAACGTACTGACATATTTATTCATCCTTAATTTTTGAGGTAGACTAATGCAACGGTAACGATAGCGAATAAAACAAAAGCTAACGTATCAGCCGTCCGCCATTTTAAAATACGATACTTTGTTCGACCTTCTCCACCCTGGTAACCACGAGATTCCATGGCAATCGCTAAATCTTCGGCACGATTGAACGAACTTACAAATAGCGGAATTAACAACGGGATAATTGATTGCATTTGTTTAATTAGCGACCCTTGACCAAAGTTCACACCTCGAGCTCGTTGAGCGTTCATAATTTTTTCTGTCTCATCCATTAATGTAGGGACAAAACGTAACGCGATTGATAACATTAACGCAATTTCATAAACTGGAAATTTGATTGCTTTAAGTGGTTTTAATAAAGATTCAATCGCATCTGCTAGTTGGAGTGGTGCCGTTGACAACGTCAATAATGTTGACATAAAAATAATTAAAATAAATCGGCAAAAAATATATAATCCATTTGTCACACCAAATTGAGAAATTTTAAAAATCCCCCAATGCCAGTACATTTGGCCACCACTTGAAAATAGCATTTGCAAAGCAACCGTAAAGATAATCAGCCAAATTAATGGCCGGACACCTTTTAAAAAGAAACTCATATTAATTTTTGACGCTAAAATACATCCTAACGTAAAAACTAAAAGCATAGAAAAACTTTGCCAATTATTTGCCATAAAGATTATTCCAACAAAATAAAAACTCAAAACTAATTTAGCACGCGGATCCATGCGGTGAACGAGTGAATCACCCGCTATGTAACGTCCAAAAATCAACTTATTCATTAGCGTCATGACCTCCATTTTGGCTTAGCAGCGTGACGAGGTCGTCGGCTAATTCATTCTCTGTTAAAGGCATCTCCTTGAATTCAAAGCCTTTTTCAATTAATTTTTTTGAAAATAACGTTGTTGTTGGCACGTTCAAATGGTTACTTAATAAGAACTCTGGATCAGCAAAAACTTCTCTTGGTGTGCCCGATTTAATAATCGTTCCTTTTGACATGATAATAGCGTGATTCGCATAATTTGCCACATCATCCATCTGATGCGTTACGAGAATAATCGTCAAATTTTGTTCACGATGAAGTTCTTCGAACATTGCCATCATATCAACGCGACCTTTAGGATCTAATCCTGCTGTGGGTTCGTCTAAAACCAAGATTTTAGGTTCCATAGCCAGAATTCCAGCGATTGCTACGCGACGCATTTGACCACCAGAGAGGTCAAATGGTGATTGCTGATAGATATTCTCTGGTAATCCAACTAACTTCAACATTTTTGTCGCTATTTTCTCAGCTTCTTCATCTGTTTTACCAAAGTTTTTTGGCGCAAATGCCACATCTTTAATAACCGTTTCTTCAAACAATTGTGCTTCTGGAAATTGAAAAACGATGCCAACTTGTTTTCGTAAATCGTTTAACGTTTTATTGGCCGTTTCTGGTGTAATGATTTGATTCCCAATTGTAATTTTACCTTCAGTTGGTTTTAATAGGCCATTTAAATGTTGCAATAGGGTCGATTTACCAGAACCTGTATGTCCAACAATTGCTGTAAATGAGCCGTCCTCAATTTCAAGATTGATATTATGTAGCGCCCGACTTTCAAAAGGTGTCCCTTTTTGGTAGGTAAAGGCTACTTCGTTGAATTTAATTGCCATAACCAATCTACCATACCTTCCTCTGTCATATAGTCGTCCGGAATGTCAAAATGACGTTTTTTAAGCGCGACTTTTAAGCGTTCTGGATATGGAATATCTAATCCCATATCTACTAATTGTTCACCAAGTGCAAAAATTTCAGCAGGTGTGCCTTCTTTTACCAGCTCGCCTTTGTCCATAACCATAATTTTGTCAGCACTTGCCGCTTCATTAATATCATGCGTGATTGAAATAATTGTTAGCCCACGTTCTTCTTTGAGTTGATGTATTAGGCTCAAAACTTCGTCACGACCTTCTGGATCCAACATGCTAGTTGATTCATCCAAGATGATAACTTCTGGCCTTAGAGCGACAATTCCAGCGATTGCGACACGTTGTTTCTGTCCCCCAGATAGTCTAGCAGGTTCCTTGGCCGCAAACTCCCACATATCTACACGTTCAAGCGCGTCTCTGACTCGTTCTTGCATTTCTTTACGTTCTATTCCATTGTTTTCAAGTCCAAATGCAACGTCATCTTCAACAGTTGCTCCCACAAACTGGTTATCTGGGTTTTGAAAAACGATGCCAATCTTACGACGAATATCCCAGACCGTTTCTGGTGATAAAATAAGGCCATCTACTGTGATTTCACCTGATTGAGGTGCTAGCAAGCCATTAATATTTTTAGATAATGTACTTTTCCCACTACCGTTATGACCAATAATTGCAACCCAGTCACCTTTTTCAATCGTAAAGGACACATCTTTAAGTGCCATTTCACTCATTTCTTTTTGTGCTTCATATTGATAATTTAAATGATCAACTTTAATTAATTCAGTCATTGTTACTGTCCTCACAATTCACAAGATAACTTACGTTTTGCATTATATCACAGGCCAAAATGAACTCAGTGTATTTATACTTTTACTCTTTATAGTTGTCCTATCTATACAACATACATCTAAAATGCATTTTTTGTACTTTTAAGCTCTTAATTAACAATAAACAGCCATTTAGTCACACCTTTTTATATTGCGCTAAGAACTGCATTTTAAGCTAAATTTCTCTCACCATTTGATAATTAACTAGATTTTGTTGATGTCGATAATTATCTTATCTTTTTATAATTTTAAACCCATAATGTTCAAAAAAAGAGACAGCAGTTATTGAAGCCTCTACCGTTTGTACATTTATTTGTAATTCATTCCTTTGGTAATTTGTTAATTCTGTTAAAATAAGCGCTCCGATATGCTGTCGAATCATAGAACTCTCTACGTACAGCATATCAATATGTCCTGTTACTTCAAGGTTACCAAATCCTATGACCTTTAAATCTTTGATGGCAAGTAGCGTAAATGATTCACTTAATCGTTTATGCCATGCACTCAGATCTGGATTATTCTGCACCCACTCATTAATTTCTAGTTGTGAATAATCTTGTCGGTTAATCTCTTGAATTGTTTGGTTGAATAATGTCGTTATTTCCGATAAATATTTACTATCATAACGGTAAAGTTGTATTGAACTTTGTGCCATCACATTACCCCCTAAACAGATTAAGAATACTATTATCATACTAGGTTTTAGCACATAAAAAAAGGGTTCTGAACACATTATTAAAATGTGTTCAGAACCCTTTTTTCAGACCTCATTAGACAATAAAAAATCACTATGAAGGATGACCGGCAAATCACAAATGTGAAGAACCTTCAAACTAGACTAAGATTACTCCATCATCATAACGTTTGTTTTTAATCATCAATCAAAGTGAAAAATTATCTGTTAACGAATTATACTAATTCAATAATAACCATTTGTGCGGCATCGCCACGACGAGGCATTGTTTTCATAGTTCTAGTGTATCCACCATTACGTTCAGCGTAACGAGGAGCTACATCAGAAAATAATTTTTGTAATGCTGATTGAACAGTGACATCGTCACCATCTTCTTTCACGTCAGCAACTGTGTTTCTTACGAAAGCAGCAGCACGACGACGTGAAGCTAAATCACCACGTTTACCTAAAGAAATCATTTTATCGGCAGATTTGCGTACTTCTTTAGCGCGAGCTTCAGTAGTCACAATTCGTTCGTTGATAATAAGACTTGTTGTTAAATCACGTAACATTGCTTTACGTTGAGAACTTGTACGTCCTAATTTGCGGTAACTCATGAATAGTTTCCCTCCCTCTATATAATATTAGTCATCATGACGTAATGATAAATCAAGCGCAGCTAATTTAGCTTTAACTTCTTCCAATGATTTACGGCCCAAGTTACGGACTTTCATCATGTCAGCTTCGGATTTATTCGTTAATTCTTGAACCGTGTTGATTCCAGCACGTTTCAAACAATTGTATGAACGAACTGATAAATCAAGTTCTTCAATCGTCATTTCGAGCATTTTTTCTTTATGTGTTTCTTCTTTTTCAACCATAATTTCAGCATTTTTAGCTTCATCGGTTAAATCAACAAATAAAGTCAAATGCTCAGTTAAAATTTTAGCCGACAAACTAATGGCTTCGCTTGGTGTAATTGAACCATTAGTCCAAACATCAAGTGTCAATTTGTCATAATCATCTTTTTGACCAACACGTGTTTTTTCTACTTGGTAGTTCACACGTTCGATTGGGGTATAAATGGAGTCAATTGGTAATACGCCAATTGGCATATCTTCCGCTTTGTTTTGATCAGCAGATACGTATCCACGACCATTGCTAGCGTTCATGCGAACATGAAAAGATGCACCTTCTGCGACTGTACAAATGTACAAGTCGGGATTTAATACTTCAACATCACTGTTTACAATGATGTCACCGGCAGTAACCTCTGCGGGACCTTTCACATCAATTTCGATGGATTGGTCTTCATCAGCAGCTAACTTCAAAGCAACTTTCTTAATATTCAAGATAATTTGAGTAACATCTTCCAATACGCCTTCAATAGTTGAAAACTCATGTAAAACACCATCAATTTGAATATTAGTAATAGATGCGCCTGGTAAGGAAGATAATAGAATCCGACGAAGTGAATTACCTAATGTCGTACCATAACCGCGTTCAAGTGGTTCTACAACAAATTTACCATAGTTAGGACTTTCATCTATCTTATGAATATTTGGTTTTTCAAATTCAATCATTCTTATCTTTACCCCTTTCAAAACGTAACGTGTAATCTAGTGAAAACATTATGAAGTTCAACTCCGTAATGAATATTAATCCACGTTAAACACGACGGCGTTTTGGAGGACGACATCCATTATGAGGCACTGGAGTAACATCGCGAATTGCTGTTACTTCAAGACCAGTAGTTTGTAAAGCACGGATTGCGGCTTCACGGCCAGAACCAGGTCCTTTAACTGCTACTTCAACAGTCTTCATACCATTTTCCATTGAGCCTTTAGCTGCAGCTTCTGCTGCCATTTGTGCTGCGAATGGTGTAGATTTACGACTACCTCTAAAACCTAATGCACCAGCTGATGACCATGCAACAGCGTTACCGTTAACATCAGTAATCATAACAAGTGTATTGTTAAAAGTAGAATGAATATGTGCAACACCGGCTTCAATATGTTTTTTAACACGGCGTTTGCGAGAAACTTTCTTAGTTGCCATAAATAGTATTACCTCCTTAATCTAGTAATTATTTCTTGCGGCCTGCAATTGATGTAGCTGGGCCTTTACGTGTACGAGCGTTGTTTTTCGTGTTTTGTCCACGAACTGGTAAACCACGACGATGACGCATGCCTCGGTACGTTCCAATTTCTTGGAGACGTTTAATGTTTAAACTGATTTCGCGACGTAAGTCACCTTCAATTTTAAATTGATCAACAACTTTACGGATTGCATCCTCTTGGTCAGTTGTTAAATCACGAGTTCTAATATCTTCTGATACTTCTGCTTCTACCAAGATCTTAGCAGCAGTTGTATTACCGATTCCATAAATGTAAGTTAATGCTACCACGATTCTTTTATCACGTGGAATATCAATACCTGCAATACGAGCCATAACAATTACACCTCCTAATTTTTATTATCCTTGACGTTGTTTATGTTTTGGATTTGCGCTACAAATGATCATAACTCGACCTTTGCGCTTGATAACTTTACAATGTTCACACATTGGTTTTACTGATGGTCTTACTTTCATTGAATTATACCTCCTAAAAGTTTTTGAAGTACAATCTATTTAAAGCGATAAGTAATACGACCCTTACTTAAATCGTAAGGAGACATTTCAACCGTCACTTTATCACCAGGTAAAATACGAATATAATTCTTACGAATTTTACCAGAGACATGAGCTAAAATTTCATGATCATTTTCAAGTACAACTCGAAAAGTCGCATTGGGTAACGTTTCACGGACCGTACCCTCAATCTCAATTACTTCTTCTTTCGCCACGTAAATGTACCTCCTTAAAATCGTGTTTTAACTTTACATGTAAAAATGGCGAGAATTAGACACTCTCACCCGTTCTTATCAGGATATTATTACAAATATCCTCCTGAAAAGATAAACCGGAATTATTCTATCATACCGCTATCTCAGATGCAAGTTAGCCACTCCGGCACAATTACTTTGCAGCGGAATACTCAGATTACTTGAGATTGTTTAAAATCGTTTCAATATCTGCAAATACATCTTCAATATCGCGGTTACCATCTACTGTATACAATAGATGACGTTGTTCGTAAAAATCTAATAACGGTGTATTCATTTTGATGTTAACTTCTAAACGATTTTTAACCGTTTCAAGTTTGTCATCTTCACGTTGATAAAATTCATGTTGCCCACAGCGATCACATGTTCCTTCAACCTTTGTGGGGTTGAAGATTTTGTGATATGTAGCTCCACAATTACGACAAATGTAACGACCAGTTAAACGTTCGATTAGAGATTCAGGATCAACATGAATGTCAATGACTGCGTTAAGAGGTTTTCCAAGGTCCTTACCGATTTCGTCCAAGGCAACAGCTTGTGCCATATTTCTTGGAAACCCATCAAGCATGTAGCCATCTTGAATATCATCTTCAGCTAATCGTTCTTTGACAATGCCATTTGTGACTTCATCAGGAACAAGGTCACCACGATCGATATACTTTTTAGCTTCAAGTCCCATTGGTGTTTCATTTTTCATTGCTGCACGGAAGATGTCTCCCGTAGAGATATGAGCGATGTGGAAAGCGTCGACAATCTTTTCAGCTTGTGTTCCCTTACCTGCACCAGGTAAACCCATTAACATCAGGTTCATTTTAGTCATGAATATCCTCCTAATATGAGAAATGGTTAGGCATCAGCCTAACCTAATTCTCAGTTTAAAATTTGTTTTTTATCGATTATCTAATGAATCCGACGTACTTACGTTTCATCATCATACCCTCTAATTGACGAATAGTTTCAAGAGCAACCCCAACGACAATCAACAGACTAGTACCACCCAAACCAACTGATTCATCTAATCCGAACAAACTTGATGCTAATAATGGAATTAAAGCAACAAATCCTAAGAATAATGAACCAACAGTACTTAAACGCATTAATAATTTTGAAACATATTTTTCTGTTGCTTTACCAGGCCAAACACTTGGAATATAACTTCCTTGTTTTTGTAAATTCTCTGAGAGTTTCTCAGGATTTACCTGTACGAAAGCGTAGAAGAATGTGAACAAGACAATCAATACGGTATATAGGATGGCTCCGTATGTTGTTTGCATGTTGAAAACTTGACTTAATACTTTATACCAAGTCGTGTCCCCTTGTGAGCTTTGGAATGCCAAAAGCACAGTTTGGGGTGTTGCAATGAACGAACTCGCAAAAATAACGGGGATAACACCCGCAACGTTTACCTTAAGTGGCAGATATGAACTATCTGTCGCACCAGCAACACGTCTTGTGTATTGAATTGGAATCTTATAGTTAGCTTGTTGAACATATGTTACAAAAGTTACGATTGCAAAAATAATAACGAGCAAGATAACTATGAACAAGATGCCCCCCCAAAGATCACCTTTATCAGCTTGGAAAATTTGTTCATTGAAAATCTGTTTAATACCACCTGGAATACGAGAAACGATACCTGCCATGATTAACATGGAAACACCATTCCCAATACCACGTTCAGTAATCATATCACCTAACCAAGTCGTAAACATTGTTCCGGCTGTTAAAATAACGCCCAAAACAACATATGTTTGCGTACTTGGATTGTTAACCAAACCTAAACTACTTAATGAGTCTAACCCTGCGGTGATACCTACAGATTGAACAAATGCTAAGACAATTGTTAGGTAACGTGTAGCTTGATTCAATTTACGACGACCAACTTCACCTTGCTTACTCCATTCTACAAAACGAGGAACAATGTCCATTTGTAGTAATTGAATAACAATTTGAGCTGTAATGTAGGGTGAAACCCCCATTGCGAAAATTGAGTAATTAGTTAATCCACCACCACTAAAAGTGTTAAGAAGACTAACTAAGTTACTACTTGTTGCACTAGCAATTGCAGCATGGTTAATTCCAGGAACTGTTATAAAAGTACCTAAGCGAAAGACAATTAAAACGCATAAAGTGAAAAAAATCTTTTGACGGATTTCTTTCACAGCTAATGCATTTTTCATCACTTTAAGCATTAGATCACCTCTGTTTGACCACCGGCAGCTTCAATAGCTTCTTTAGCAGCAGCTGAGAATTTACCTGCTTTAACAGATAATTTCTTGTTAAGTTCGCCGGAAGCTAAAATTTTAATTCCTGATTTTTCGTTCTTAACAATACCTGATTCAACAAGTAATGCTGGTGTTACTTCAGCACCGTTTTCGAATTTGTTTAAGCTATCTAAATTGACAACTGCATATTCTTTACGGTTGAAGTTATTAAATCCACGTTTTGGCATACGACGGAATAAAGGCATTTGTCCACCTTCAAAACCTAAACGTACTTTACTACGGGCTTTTTGGCCTTTTTGACCACGTCCAGAAGTTTTACCATTACCTGAAGATGTTCCACGTCCGACACGGTTACGTACTGAGCGAGAACCTTCACTTGGTTTTAATTCATGTAATTTCATAGGGTTGGCACCTCCTTATTTTAAACTGCAAACAAGATGTTGATGTTATTTAACTTCTTCAACGTCCACTAAATGAGAAATCTTGGCGATAACGCCTCGTGTTACTGCGTCATTAGGACGAATAACAGAGCTGCTAATACGGTGTAAACCGAAAGCTTTAACGATTTCGCGTTGATTTTGAGGACGTCCGATGACACTGCGTTTTAATGTAATTTTTAAATCTGTCATGTTTTAGTCCTCCTAGTCAGCTAAGTGTTGAATAGAAACGCCACGTAATGCAGCAACTTCTTCAGCACTCTTCATTTTCTTTAAACCATCCATTGTTGCGCGAACAACGTTGATTGGTGTATTTGAGCCTAATGATTTACTTGTTACATCTGCTACTCCAGCAAGTTCCATAACGGCACGAACTGAACCACCAGCGGCAACTCCAGAACCTTCAACAGCTGGTTTAAGCATAATGCGTCCACCACTGTATTGACCGAGAACTTCGTGAGGAAGTGTCGTACCGACCATAGGTACTTCAATCAAGTTCTTTTTAGCATCTTCAACTGCTTTACGGATTGCTTCAGGAACTTCTTGAGCTTTACCTGTACCGAAGCCTACATGACCATTGTGATCACCGACAATAACTAATGCAGCAAAACGTAGACGACGTCCACCTTTTACAACTTTAGTAACACGGTTAATCGCAACAACACGATCTTCTAAATCTAAATGAGTTGGATCAATGAAAGTCATAAACTATTTCCTCCCTTTCTTAGAATTCTAATCCATTTTCACGAGCTGCTTCAGCTAAAGCAGCAACGCGTCCATGGTATAAGTATCCGCCACGATCAAAAACAACAGCTTTGATACCTTTGTCATTAGCACGTTTAGCAACTAATGCGCCAACAGCAGTAGCTTTTGCTACTTTACTGTCGCCAGTTACTTCACTATCAATTGTTGAGGCACTTGCTAGCGTTACACCCGCTACGTCATCAATTACTTGAGCGTAGATGTGGTTATTAGAACGGAATACGTTTAAGCGTGGGCACTCTGCAGTTCCAGAAATCTTGCCACGAACACGTAAATGACGTTTTGAACGTGTTTTATTTCTATCTGGTTTTGTAATCACAATTTTCACCTCTTGATTTTATTCAAAAACAAAGTAAGCAATGCTAAGCAGCATTATTTACCTGTTTTACCTTCTTTACGACGAACATATTCGCCAACGTAACGAATTCCTTTACCTTTATAAGGTTCTGGAGGACGAACGGCACGAATTTCTGCGGCAAGATCGCCAACTTCTTGTTTACTGATACCTGAAATAATAATACTTGTATTTGCAGGAACTTCAACAGTTAAGTTTTCGCGTTCTTCAAAATCCACTGGATGTGAATAACCAACATTTAATACTAATTTTTTCCCTTGTAATTGTGCACGATAACCAACACCAATCAACTCAAGTTCTTTTTTGAAACCTTCTGTAACACCAAGAACCATGTTGTTTACGTTGGCACGCATTGTACCATGTAAGGCACGAGTGCTTTTATCGTCACTTTCACGAGTAAATTTAACTGAAAGACCTTCAACATGCATTGTAATAGCACTAGAGAACTTACGAGTTAATTCACCTTTGGGGCCTTTTACTGTAACCATTTGACCTTCTTGTGTAACTTCTACACCAGCAGGAAGAACGATTTCTTTATAACCTATACGACTCACGCGAGTGACACCTCCTTACGAATTAATTGATTACCAGATGTATGCTAAGACTTCGCCACCAATTTGTTTGGCGCGTGCATCTTTATCTGTCATCACACCTTCTGATGTTGAGATAACTGCGATTCCTAAACCATTTAATACTTTAGGAACTGCATCAGCTTGAACGTACGTACGTAATCCTGGTTTTGAGATACGTTTAATACCAGAGATTACACGTTCGTTGTCTTTTCCAAATTTTAAAAATACACGGATAATACCTTGTTTGTCATCATCGATGTATTCGATATCACGTACGAAACCTTCATTTTTAAGGATTTCAGCGATATCACGTTTGATTTTTGAAGCAGGCACTTCTAAAGACTCATGCCGTACCATGTTTGCATTACGGATACGAGTTAAAAAGTCTGCGATCGGATCAGTCATGACCATTGAGTTTACCCTCCTTTAACTTGTCTTTTAGATTTACCAGCTAGCTTTTTTCATACCAGGAATTTGGCCTTTGTGAGCAAGGTCACGAAGACAAATACGGCATAATTTAAATTTACGATAAACAGAATGTGGGCGACCACAACGTTCGCAACGTGTATAAGCTTGTGTAGAGAATTTTGCTGGACGTTTGTTCTTTGCAATTAATGATTTTTTAGCCAAAGCTTTGTAACCTCCTTATTATTTAGAAAACGGCATACCTAATTGTGTGAGTAATTCTTTTGATTCCTCATCAGTATTAGCAGTTGTAACAATAACGATATCCATTCCACGAACTTTATCCACATCATCAAAATCGATTTCTGGGAAAATTAATTGTTCGCGAACACCTAAAGTATAGTTACCACGGCCATCAAAGGCTTTTTTGCTAACGCCACGGAAATCACGCACACGAGGTAATGAAACTGAAACTAATTTATCTAAGAAATCGTACATGCGTTCGCCACGTAAAGTAACTTTAGCACCGATTGGCATACCTTCACGTAAACGGAAGCCAGCAATTGATTTTTTAGCTTTTGTAACCAAAGGTTTTTGACCAGCGATTAAAGCTAATTCTTCAACAGCTTTATCTAAATTTTTAGCATTAGTAACAGCATCACCAACACCCATGTTGATAACAATTTTATCAACTTGAGGTGTTTGCATAATTGATGTGTAGTTAAATTTTTCCATCATAGATGGTGTAATTTCATTAGTGAACTTTTCTTTTAAACGGTTAGTCATGAAGAAAGTGTCCTCCTTTCAGTAGGTCTATTTAACAGTTTCACCTGATTTTTTAGAAACTCTAACTTTCTTGCCGTCTACAACTTTGAAGCCAACACGAGTTGGTTCGTTTGTAGATGGGTCGATAAGCATCACGTTTGAAACGTGAATTGGTGCTTCTATATCCACGATGCCACCTTGTGGATTCGAGTTACTAGGTTTTTGATGTTTTTTTGCAATATTCATGCCTTCAACAATCACACGGTCATCTTTAAGGAAAACTTTAGTAACAGTACCTTGTTTACCTTTATCTTTACCTGCAATTAATTGAACTTTATCACCAGTTTTGACGAACATTTAGCGCACCTCCTTGTTTTCCGATGGATTTCTTATAATACTTCGGGTGCTAAAGAAACAATCTTCATGAAATTGTTATCACGTAATTCACGTGCAACAGGTCCAAAGATACGTGTACCTTTAGGGCTTTTATCATCTTGGATGATAACGGCAGCATTTTCATCAAATTTGATGTATGAACCGTCAGCGCGATGAGCACCTGATTTTGTACGTACGATTACAGCTTTAACAACTTCACCTTTTTTGACAACACCACCTGGTGTTGCATGTTTAACAGTAGCAACAATAACGTCACCGATATTAGCAGTTTTACGCTTTGATCCACCTAAAACTTTAATAGTTAAGATTTCTTTTGCGCCTGAATTGTCGGCAATTTTTAAACGACTTTCTGTTTGTATCACAGTAAGTGTCCTCCTTTCGATAGCAAATTAGAAATACGAATGGCAATTATGCTTAAGCAATAACTGCTTTTTCAACGATATCTAATAAACGGAATCTCTTAGTTGCTGACAACGGACGAGTTTCCATAATTTGAACGATATCGCCGATTTTTGCTTCGTTATTTTCATCATGTGCATAGAATTTTTTAGAATAAGTCACACGTTTACCGTAGGTTTTGTGTGTCTTGTATGTTTCGATAAGAACACTAATCGTTTTATCCATTTTGTCGGATACAACGCGTCCTTGATAGACTTTACGTTGGTTACGAGTTTCACTCATGCGTAAATGGCCTCCCTTTCGTAATCTACTTGTTTAATTCTTGTTGGCGTAATGCCGTTTTAATACGAGCAATTGTTTTACGTACTTCACTTAAGCGTGCGGTATTTTCTAATTGACCGGTAGCTAATTGGAAGCGTAAGTTAAACAATTCATCTTTAAATTCTTGTTCTTTGGTAATCATTTCAGCAGTGGTTAATTCATTAATTTCCTTAGCCTTCATGTGATTCGCCACCTACTTCCTCACGTTTTACAATTTTAGTTCTCACTGGAAGTTTGTTTGATGCTAAGCGTAAAGCTTCGCGAGCAACTTCTTCGGGAACACCGGCAACTTCAAACATGATCTTTCCACGTTTAACTGGAGCTACCCATCCTTCAGGAGCACCTTTACCAGAACCCATTCGAACACCAATTGCTTTTGCAGTATATGATTTATGAGGGAAAATTTTAATCCATACTTTCCCACCACGTTTCATATGACGGTTAATAGCGACACGAGAAGCTTCGATTTGACGGTTAGTGATCCATGATGATTCAAGAGCCTGTAAACCGAATTCTCCAAAAGCGACTTCTTTGCCACCTTTAGCTTCCCCACGCATTTTACCACGGAATTCACGACGGAATTTTGTACGTTTAGGTACTAACATAGGTTATTTCCCTCCTTTCACAGCGTTTTTCTTAGCTGGTAAGATTTCACCACGGTAGATCCAGACTTTAACGCCTAATTTACCGTAAGTAGTCATTGCTTCAACCCAAGCGTAGTCAATATCTGCTCTTAAGGTATGTAATGGAACTGTACCATCTGAGTAGCTTTCAACACGAGACATATCAGCTCCGTTAAGACGGCCAGCAACTTGAACTTTGATACCTTTAGCACCAGAGCGCATTGTACGTTGCATAGCTTGTTTAACAGCACGACGGAATGCGACACGGTTTTCTAATTGTTCCGCAACGTTTTCGCCGACTAATTGAGCATCTAAATCAGGACGTTTGATTTCAACAATGTTGATATGCACACGTTTACCTGTTAAATCATTTAATTCTTTACGAAGTTTTTCAACTTCAGCTCCACCTTTACCGATAACCATACCAGGTTTAGCAGTATGGATTGAAACGTTAACACGTTTTGCAGCGCGTTCGATTTCAACGATAGAGACAGAAGCGTCGGTTAATTTTTCTTGAATGTATTTACGGATGTGTAAATCTTCATGAAGGTAGTTTGCAAAATCTTTTTCTGCATACCATTTTGAATCCCAATCACGAATGATACCTACACGTAATCCCGTTGGATTTATTTTTTGACCCACGCGTTATCCCTCCTTATTTTGTAGTTTCAGATACAACTACTGTAATGTGACTCGTACGTTTGTTAATTGGTGAAGCTGATCCTTTAGCACGAGGACGGAAACGTTTTAAAGTTGGTCCTTCGTTAGCAAAAATATCAGTAATAACTAAGTTTTCACCATCTAAATCAAAATTATTTTCTGCATTAGCTACAGCAGAAAGTAAAACTTTTTCAATGATTGGGCTTCCGGCTCTGGGAGTAAATCTCAAAATACCGATAGCTTCAGCAACACTTTTACCTCTGATAAGATCGATTACCAAGCGAGCTTTACGCGCTGGAATACGAACAGTTTTGGCGGTTGCTTTTGCTGATGTTACTTGTTCAGCCATGTGTATAACCTCCTTTATTTAACTGTAGTTTTCTTATCGTCAGATCCGTGACCACGGAAAGTACGTGTTGGAACAAATTCACCCAACTTATGACCAACCATATCTTCTTGCATAAAAACTGGAACGTGTTTACGTCCATCATATACAGCGATAGTTAGACCAATGAAGTTAGGGAAGATTGTTGAACGACGTGACCATGTTTTGATAACTGTTTTCTTTTCTTGATCAGTTTGTGCTTCGACCTTTTTCATCAAATGTTCATCGACGAATGGTCCTTTTTTTAGACTACGACTCAATGTGAATCCTCCTTCCGGAATATAGCTTAAGCAACAAGTAAATTATTTCTTGTTGCGTCCACGTACGATAAATTTGTCTGATTGGTTTTTCTTTGAACGTGTTTTGTAACCCATCGTCTTTTGACCCCAAGGAGACATAGGTGATGGACGACCAATTGGAGCTTTACCTTCACCACCACCATGAGGATGATCGTTAGGATTCATAACTGATCCACGAACTGTAGGACGTTTACCAGCCCAACGAGCACGACCAGCTTTACCAATTTTGATTAATTCATGTTGTTCGTTACCAACAGCACCGATAGATGCGCGACATGTTGATAAGATCATGCGAACTTCGCCTGATGTCAAACGAACAAGGACGTATTTACCTTCTTTACCAAGTAATTGTGCAGAAGCACCGGCTGAACGAGCAAGTTGTCCACCCTTACCTGGTTTTAATTCGACATTATGAATAATTGTACCAACTGGGATATCTTGAAGAGCTAATGCGTTACCAACCTTGATATCTGCTTCTTTACCAGATTGAACCATCATGCCAACTTCTAATCCTTTAGGAGCAATGATGTATGATTTGATACCATCAGTATATTGTAATAATGCAATATTAGCTGAACGGTTTGGATCATATTCAATTGCTTTAACAGTTGCTGTTACATTGTCTTTAACACGCTTGAAATCGATCAAACGGTATTGACGTTTATGACCACCACCACGGTGACGAACAGTAATGCGACCATAGTTATTACGGCCGGCAGTTCTGCTTTTTGATTCTAGTAATGATTTTTCAGGAGTTGATTTAGTAATTTCTGAGAAATCAGAACCAGTCATATTACGACGACCGTTAGTGGTTGGTTTGAATTTTTTAATTCCCACGTTGTTTTCCTCCTAGTTTACAAAATTTTAGATTATTCTTCGAATAATTGGATTTCTTTTGAGTCGGCAGTTAAAGTAACAATTGCTTTACGGCGTTTTTTAGTATAACCAGCATAGCGACCTTGACGTTTTAACTTACCTTTAACATTCATGATATTTACTTTTACAACTTTAACGCCAAAAATATCTTCAATAGCTTTTTTGACTTCAATTTTAGTTGCACGAGTATCAACGTCGAATGTGTAAACTTTGTTAGCCATTCTATCCATTGCTGCTTCGGTGATGACTGGGCGTAAGATAATATCTCTTGATTCCATTATGAAAGAGCCTCCTCTACTTGAGAAAGAGCTGCTTGAGTCATGACTAATTTATCATTGTTGATAACGTCAAGAACGTTAACACCTTTAGCTTCTACTACTGTAACATTTTGTAAGTTACGAGCTGCTAAAGCAACGAAATCATTGCCAGGTTCAAGAACTATTAATACTTTTTTGTTGATATCTAAGTTACTTAAAACTTCTTTGAAAGTTTTTGTCTTTGGTTGTTCGAAGCTAAGTGCATCGACCATAACCACGCTGTTATCCAATACTTTTTGTGAAAGTACTGATTTAAGAGCTAAACGGCGAACTTTTTTAGGTAATTTGTAACTGTATGAACGAGGAGTAGGGCCAAATACGACACCACCACCACGCCATTGTGGGCTACGGATAGATCCTTGACGAGCACGACCTGTACCTTTTTGGCGCCATGGTTTTCTACCACCACCTGAAACTGCACTTTTGTTTTTAACTGAATGAGTTCCTTGACGTAATGATGCACGTTGCATGATTACGGCGTCAAAAATGACATTGTCGTTAGGTTCGATTCCAAAAATAGCGTCGTTTAATTCAACTTCACCATTTTTAGTACCATCTTGTTTTAATAATGCGACTGTTGGCATTTTGAAATTCCTCCTTCCTGTTATTTAGCGTCTTTTGTGACGTTTTTAATTGTAACTAATGTTTTGTTTGCGCCTGGTACGTTACCTTTAATCAAGATAACATTACTATCAACGTCAACACGAATAATTTCCAAGTTTTGGACAGTTACGCGTTTGCCACCCATGCGACCTGGTAATCTCTTACCTTTGAATACACGGTTAATAACGGCACCCATTGAACCAGGACGACGATGATAACGAGAACCATGAGTCATAGGACCTCGTGATTGTCCCCAACGTTTGATATTTCCTTGGAAACCATGTCCCTTAGACGTACCCGTAACGTTAACGATATCGCCAGCTGAGAATGTATCAACTTTAATTTCGTCACCTACGTTATATTCTCCAAGCTCAACATCGTTAATTTCACGAACGAAGCGCTTAGGAGTAGTATTTGCTTTTGCTGCATGACCTTTAGCAGGTTTGTTTGTTAATACTTCGCGCATGTCTTGGTAACCTAATTGAATTGCTTCGTAACCATCGTTTTCAATTGTTTTCAATTGTAAAACAACGTTTGGCGTAGATTCAATCACTGTAACTGGTACCAATTCACCATTTTCAGTAAAAACTTGTGTCATACCTACTTTTTTTCCTAAGATTCCTTTTGTAGTCATGAGTACACCTCCAATATGTTTGTATTTTTATTTTTGTAACTCTGTTTTATAATTTGATTTCAATATCAACGCCACTAGGTAAGTCAAGTTTCATCAATGAATCAACTGTCTTAGGTGTTGGGTTAACGATATCAATCAAACGTTTATGTGTAAGCATTTCGAATTGTTCACGTGAATCTTTATGCTTATGTGGTGAACGTAAAACTGTGTATAATGTACGTTCTGTTGGCAATGGAATTGGTCCAGAAATTGTTGCCCCTGTTCTTTTTGCAGTTTCAACAATCTTGTCAGCAGATTGGTCTAAAATACGGTGTTCGTAAGCTTTTAAGCGAATACGAATTTTTTGTTTTGCCATTTTGTTCCCTCCTTCGTCTATTTTAAAAATAAGACTAGCTCCGTGTAAGTGACCGACACACCTTGCGTGGCAAAGCTGCCGGGCGTGTCGCAATCTTTCACATCTTAGCTCATTCTATGAAACCCTATCGCAGGGCGTAATACGCCATCTGTTTTTGGGTACTTATCTATACTACTAGAGATAAAGCCTTATGGCAAGTGCTTTCTTATTTTTTTTCAAAGTTTCTCATTATATAATCATAATTAACATTTTTAAAACTTTTTTTATTTTCCAAATGTTATTTTACCACAAAAAAAGAAGCTATCAACAAGTGATAACTTCTTTTATAATTCAGACCAACTAATTAATCAGTAGCTGTTCCGTTTTTCTTCATAATTTCTTCTTGGATTGATTTTGGTACAGCTTCGTAATGATCAAATGTCATTGTGAATGTACCACGTCCTTGTGTAGAAGAACGTAAAGTAGTTGCGTAACCGAACATACCTGAAAGAGGAACCATTGCGTTAACAACTTGTGCATTTCCGCGAGCTTCCATACCTTCAACACGTCCACGACGAGCAGTTACATGTCCCATAACATCACCTAAGTAATCTTCAGGAGCGACAACTTCAACTTTCATCATTGGTTCAAGAATAACAGCACCAGCACTCTTAGCAGCTTTTCTCAATGCCATTGAGGCAGCTACCTTAAATGCTGATTCGTTAGAATCGACATCATGATATGATCCATCATATAACTTAGCTTTAACATCAATAAGTGGGTAGCCTGCAAGAACACCATTTTGCATAGCTTCTCTCAAACCTTGTTCAACTGAAGGAATATATTCACGAGGAACAACCCCACCGACGATAGCGTCTTCGAATGCGAAACCGCCACCCTCTTCATTAGGTGAGAATTCAACTGTAACATCACCATATTGACCTTTACCACCAGATTGACGAACGAATTTACCTTGTGCAGAAACAGTTTTTGTAAATGTTTCACGGTAGGCAACTTGTGGTTCACCAACAGTAGCTTCAACGTTAAATTCACGTCTCATACGATCAACGATGATATCCAAATGCAATTCACCCATCCCAGCGATTAAAGTTTCACCAGTTTCAGGGTTAGTTTCAGCCTTGAATGAAGGATCTTCTTCTGCTAGTTTTTGTAAACCGATATCCATCTTATCTTGATCAGCTTTTGTTTTTGGTTCGATAGATACTTGGATAACTGGTTCAGGGAATTCCATTGATTCAAGGATTAATGGATGTTTTTCATCCGTTAATGAATCACCAGTTGTCGTATTTTTCAAACCAATAGCAGCAGCAATATCACCAGAGAATACTTCAGGAATTTCATTACGGTGATTTGAATGCATTTGAAGGATACGACCAACACGTTCACGCGTGTCTTTAGTAGAGTTCAAGACATAAGAACCAGCTTGTAATGTACCTGAGTAAACACGGAAGAATGTTAAACGACCAACGAAGGGATCCGTTGCAATTTTAAATGCTAAAGCAGCGAAATCTTTGTCATCACCGGCTGTGATTTCAACTTCTTCATCTGTTTTAGGATCTACTGCGTTATAAGGTTTAACATCTAAAGGAGATGGTAAGAAATCATTAACAGCATCCAACATCATTTGAACACCCTTGTTTTTAAATGCTGAACCAGCAAGAACTGGGTACATTTCAAGATTTAATGTTGCTTTACGGATAGCAGCTTTGATTTCATCTTTAGTAATTTCCACACCATCAAGATATTTTTCCATAAGCTTTTCATCAACATCAGCAACGGCTTCAACTAAAGCTTCGCGACGTTTTGTAGCTTCTTCTAAATATTCTTCAGGAACGTCAATACTTTCCCATGTAGCACCTAAATCTTCGTTATCATATAAATCGGCTTTCATTTCGATTAAATCAATAACACCTTCAAAATCATCTTCAGCACCAATTGGCATTTGGATAGGAACAGCATTTACTTGAAGACGATCTTTGATTGTGCCTACTGAGTAATCAAAATTAGCACCCATTTTATCCATCTTATTGATGAAAACGATACGAGGAACTGAATATGTTGTAGCTTGACGCCAAACGTTTTCAGTTTGTGGTTCAACACCAGATTGACCATCTAAAACAACAACGGCTCCATCTAAGACACGAAGTGAACGTTCAACTTCAATAGTGAAATCCACATGTCCTGGAGTATCGATGATATTAATACGATGTTCTTTCCATTCAGCAGTTGTTGCAGCTGATGTGATTGTGATACCACGTTCTTGTTCTTGTTCCATCCAATCCATTTGTGAAGCTCCTTCATGAGTTTCACCAATTTTATGAATTTTACCAGTATAGTATAAAATACGTTCAGTAGTTGTTGTCTTACCAGCATCGATATGAGCAACAATCCCGATATTACGCGTTTTTTCTAGTGGGAATTCGCGTTTATTTGCCATTTTGTAGTATCTCCTTTCGATTCTAAAATAGATTCAAAAAAATGACTACTATATCGATTATCAAAATCATATAATAGCCATTCTTTTATAAAATTACCAGCGGTAATGTGCGAATGCTTTATTAGCGTCAGCCATTTTATGTGTATCTTCACGTTTCTTAACTGATGCACCAGTATTGTTTGCTGCATCCATGATTTCTTTAGCTAAACGTTCTGGCATAGTATGTTCCCCACGTAAACGTGCGTAACTTACTAACCAACGTAAACCTAAAGTTGAACGACGATCAGGGCGAACTTCAATTGGCACTTGGTAGTTAGAACCACCGACACGGCGAGCTTTAACTTCAAGTACAGGCATGATGTTTTTCATAGCTTCATCAAAAACTTCATTAGGTTCGTTTCCTGTTTGTTCTTTAATCATTTCGAATGCATCATACAAGATCTTTGATGCAGTACCACGACGACCATCTAACATTAAACGGTTGATTAAACGTGTTACTAATTTAGAATTGTAAATTGGATCAGGCAATACTTCTCGTTTTGGAGCTGGGCCTTTTCTTGGCATCTAAATAACCTCCTTAGATTCTATTTTTATTAGAATAACTTTATTCTTATTTAGGTCTCTTTGCGCCGTATTTTGAACGACTTTGTTTACGATCAGCAACACCGGCTGTATCAAGAGCACCACGGATAACATGGTAACGTACCCCAGGTAAATCTTTTACACGGCCACCACGAATAAGAACAACACTATGTTCTTGCAAGTTATGTCCAATACCAGGAATGTAAGCTGTAACTTCAAGTAAGTTAGATAAACGCACACGCGCATATTTACGTAAAGCAGAGTTAGGCTTTTTAGGTGTCATTGTTCCGACACGAGTAGCAACCCCACGTTTTTGTGGTGCAGGATTATCTGTTTGAACTTTTTTGTAACTGTTATACCCGAAGTTTAATGCGGGTGCACCAGATTTTGAACCTTTAGAATTACGACCTTTACGAACTAATTGATTAATTGTTGGCATCTAAAGTTTCCTCCTTCCTTATTATAGGTTAATTGTTTTTTAAGTCCACACATCCAGGTGGTTCATTTTTTAATAATAAAAAATAACGTCCTAGACGTCTGTCTTATAATGCGCTGCTGTTATACAGAATCTCAACTATGTAGATGAATTAACTGTTCACAAAAAGCACCTTACACAGAATATCACGGTATTTAATATACGTCAATGGTATTTACACTAAAAAGCGTATTTTTTAATAGGAGGATTTAAATTATGTTAATTAGTTATTTATTTTTACTAGGTGCTTGCCTAGGTTCATTCATCACCTGCATTGCCACACGCTGTGCATTGAATCAGAATCAATTCAACAAAAGATCAATCTGCGACTATTGTGGTACAAAAATACCTTGGTTTGATCTAATTCCTATCTACGCTTATCTTAGATTACACGGACACTGTCGATTCTGCAAGGGAGAATTCCCAGCCTATTCATTTATTTTTGAATGTAGTTTGGCCGCCATGTTGCCCTTATCTTTCACTCAACTATCTCTTTTTGAATTTCTATTACTTATAACGTTCTTATTTTATTTAACTTTTCTATCAGCTATGGATTTCACTAACCGACTGATTTCTGGTCGCTTAACTATCGGTGGTGGAATACTATTCATCCTGTGGCATTATCTGTTATTTGGGTTTCCAGACTCACTAATAGCAATTAGCTTATTCAGTCTGTTTCTATTTGTCTTATGTTTTCAACAAAAGCTCGGCCTTGGCGATTTTATTTTACTGATTATCATTCAACTAACATTTGGTGTTCATTTTTGTTTGATTGCCACTCTTTTTGCTTGTATCAGCTCACTTATCTACTTTTTTACTGTAAAACAGAGTCGATATCAATTTTTCCCATTTGTCCCACATATAACGTTTGGCGTTTATATTACTATTGCGTTATCTTTCTTCATATAAATAAAAAAGCTAAGCAAATTTGCTTAGCTTTTACTTTAATCTTCGATTGCGTCATTCAAATGACCATAATTGAATAGAATATTTAAGATAACAGCCGACAGACTACCGACAACAAGTCCATTACCAAAAATGGTCTGGATTGTTAAGGGTAATGCTTGGAGTAATGCTGGTTGTACTGTTACACCAAGTCCTAAGCTGACCGAAATACCGATAATTAATAAATTACTATTACTACCTTCAACTTCGCGCAACATTTTAATACCTTGTGCACCAACCATACCGAACATAACTAACATAGCACCACCTAAAACGGCTGCTGGAATGACAGTTGCTGCTGCACCAATTTTAGGAAGTAACCCTAAAGCAATTAAAAAGAACGCTGAAAAATAAACAGGTTTCTTCGTTTTAATTCCTGATAGTTGCACAATTCCAACATTTTGTGAAAATGTCGAGTATGGGAACGTATTAAAGATACCACCTAAAACAGCTGCGATACCTTCAGCACGGTACCCTTTTTTTAAATCATCTTTTCTGATTGGACGACCAACGATATCTCCCAGCGCAAAAAATACACCAGTTGATTCAATCATAGTTGTTAACGCTGCTAATATCATAGTCACAATTGATGACCATTCAAATTTAGGGGCAGCAAACATAAAAACATGGGGTAATTGAAACCAATTAGCTTGGCTAACTGGGTCTAATGTTACTTTTCCCATAAATGAGGCAACGACCACACCAACTAAAATACCAATTAAGATACCCACTTGTTGAATGAATCCGCGGCCCCAAATGTTCAAGCCTAAAATAACGGCAATGGTTACACCTGCAACTATTAAGTTAGGGATACTACCAAATGATTTGGCTGTCACATCCCCACCGCCCATGTTGGTAAAGGCAACTGGAATTAACGTTAATCCGATTAACGTAATTAATGATCCTGTCACTACTGGTGGGAAGAATTTTCTAATGTTTGCAAAGAATCCCGAAATTAGAAATATAAAAATACCAGCAGCAATAATTGATCCATACATTGTTCCTAATCCAAAATGTTTTCCTACTGCAGTCAATGGTGCAACGTATTCAATCGCGCACCCAAGTACTACAGGTAAACCAATGCCAGTAAAACGTGTGCGTTTCAATTGTAATAATGTTGCAATCCCACACATGAAAATATCCATCGAAACTAAATAAGTAATTTGTTTTGTACTAAACCCAAGTGCAGCCCCAACTAATAATGGTACCAAAATGTCGCCTGAATACATGGCTAATAAATGCTGTAATCCTAATATTGCTGCTCTAAAATTTGATAAATTAGATTCATCCAAACTACTATTTTCTAATTCCGTGCTATTCTTCATTTGATCCTCCACATTATCTTTCACACTAATAAGTCGGATTTTCTATGGATTTCATGCCTAATACATGCTTGCTTTAACTCACATATAGTCCGGAATTTACGGCTCCGGGTAGAAACTAGCATCCATATCATGACATTATATAGGTGATCAGTATTTTTTATTGTATGACAATATTAACACAGTCTATTTACCCATACAATGGTTTGCGGACGTTATTAAAATGTAAGCGTTAATTGTTCGCTAATAAAGCACAAAAAAAAGAACAACTCTTAAATTAATAAGAATTGTTCTTTTTTAGCTATGACGTTAATCGTTCACGCTAGCTTCTTCTTCTTTCATTCGTTTCTCAATATCTGAGATTGAATAAACATTAGCTGAAATTGAACCTGTTTCTTTTGGTTTAATTTGACGGTAATCTGGCATACCAGTACCGGCAGGAATAATCTTACCAATAATAACATTTTCTTTCAGACCAATTAATGGATCATTCTTACCGCGAATAGCAGCATCCGTAAGAACACGAGTTGTTTCTTGGAATGATGCAGCTGATAAGAAACTGTTTGTTTCTAGAGATGCTTTAGTGATACCAAGTAAGACAGGACGTGAAGTAGCTGGAATGCCACCTTTGATCAATGTCTTATAGTTATCTTCTTTAAGATCCATGATATCCATTAAAGTACCTGGTAATACATTTGTGTCACCGGGATCCATAACGCGAACCTTACGTAACATTTGACGAGACATAACCTCCACATGCTTATCAGAGATTTCTACCCCTTGCATACGATATACTTTTTGAACTTCACGAAGAATATAATTCTCCGTAGAAAGAACATCACGAACTTGAATTAATTGTTTAGGATCAATTGAACCAACTGTTAGTGCTTCACCACGATGAATTTTATCACCTTCGGCAACTTTAAGAACAGCAGTATAAGGTAAACTATATGTTCGTGTATCAGTTTCACCTTTAACTGTTACTTCTTTAGTACGTTCAGCAGGATTTTCTTCAATTGCTTCAATCATACCTGTTACTTCTGTAATTTCAGCACGACCTTTAGGATTACGTGCTTCGAAGATTTCTTGAACACGAGGTAACCCTTGTGTAATATCATCTCCAGCAACCCCACCAGTATGGAAAGTACGCATTGTTAATTGAGTTCCGGGTTCACCGATTGATTGAGCAGCAACAGTACCAACTGCTTCACCAACTTCAACCTGATCACCAGTAGCCATATTACGACCATAACAATGTTCACAAACCCCATGCTTAGTGTTACATGTAAATGCTGAGCGGATAGTTACTTGTTCGATTCCAGCAGCGATAATTGCTTGCGCTTTGCTTTCTTCGATCATTTCGTTTGAAGCGACAATAACTTCACCAGTTTCAGGATTTTTAACGGTCTTCATTGCATAACGACCTAAGATACGGTCATACAATGGTTCGATCATTTCATTTCCTTCTTTAATAGCTGATACATCTAAGCCACGATCAGTGAAACAATCTTTCTCACGAATAATAACATCTTGAGCAACATCAACAAGTCGACGAGTCAAGTATCCAGAATCGGCAGTCTTCAAGGCCGTATCAGTCATACCTTTACGAGCCCCATGAGTTGAAATAAACATTTCCAACACTGACAAACCTTCACGGAAGTTAGAAATAATAGGTAATTCCATTGTTTTACCATTAGGAGCTGCCATCAAACCACGCATACCAGCTAATTGAGTAAAGTTAGAAATATTACCACGGGCTCCAGAATCACTCATCATTTGAATAGGATTTTGTGTGCCCAATGCTTCCATTAGTTTTTGTTGAATATCATCTTTTGCTTGTGTCCAGATAGCAATAACACGTTCATAACGTTCATCTTCTGTAATCAAACCTCGACGGAATTGTTTTGCAACTAAAGCAACTTGTTTATGAGCTTCTTCAATAATTGCAGGTTTTTCCTTTAAGTCAGTTACATCAGAAATACCAACTGTAATACCAGCATGTGTTGATTGATCATAACCTAAGTTTTTAAGACGATCTAACATCTTAGACGTTTCAGTTACTTTAAATCGTTTATAAACTTCAGAAATGATATCACTCAAGAATCCTTTTTTGAAAGGTAAAATAATTTCTTGTGCTTTAATAACATCACCAATATTTTGACCAGGTTCAACAAAATATTTGTCGGCTGTTTTATTAATTAAGTTATCATTCTTAGGTTCATTAATGTAGGCAAATTCATTAGGTAAAATTTCATTAAAGATTGCTTTACCAACAGTTGTTATCATAATGCGTTCTTTTTGCCAATCTGTAAATGGTTTACCTTCAGCAGCTAATGTTGCTGTTTGTAATCCAATACGAGTGTGCAAATGAACGTAACCATTACGGTAAGCCATTACAGCTTCGTTAGCATCTTTAAAGATCATACCTTCGCCTTCGCGGCCAGCTTCTTCCATTGTAAGGTAGTAGTTACCTAAAACCATATCTTGAGAAGGTGTTACAACTGGTTTACCATCTTTAGGTGCCAAGATATGATGAGCAGCTAACATAAGCAAACGAGCTTCTGCTTGTGCTTCATCAGATAAAGGTACATGGATAGCCATTTGATCTCCATCAAAATCAGCATTGTAAGCTTCACAAGCTAAGGGATGAAGACGAATTGCTTTACCATCAACTAAAATTGGTTCGAAAGCTTGAATACCAAGACGATGAAGTGTTGGTGCGCGGTTAAGGAGAACTGGATGTTCAACAATAACTTCTTCTAAAACATCCCAGATATCTTCATCGCGACGATCAAGTTTACGTTTAGCATTTTTAATATTTGAAGCCATTTCACGTTTAACAAGTTCTTTCATCATAAATGGTTTGAATAATTCCAAAGCCATTTCACGAGGAATACCACATTGATTCATTTGTAACGTTGGTCCAACAGCAATAACTGAACGGCCTGAATAATCAACACGTTTTCCAAGTAAATTTTGACGGAAACGTCCTTGTTTACCTTTCAACATATGTGAAAGAGATTTCAATGGTCGGTTACCAGGTCCAGTAACTGGACGGCCACGACGACCATTATCAATCAATGCATCAACAGCTTCTTGTAACATACGTTTTTCATTTTGAACAATAATACCAGGAGCGTTCAAATCTAATAAACGTTTTAGTCGGTTATTTCGGTTAATAACCCGTCTGTATAAATCATTCAAATCAGAAGTGGCAAAACGGCCACCTTCTAATTGAACCATTGGACGTAAGTCAGGTGGAATAATAGGAACAGCATCCATAACCATCCATGCAGGTTCATTTTCAGAAAGTAAGAATGCTTCTAAAATGTCCAAACGACGAACAGCACGTGTTCTCTTTTGGCCAGTAGCATCTTTCAATTCTTCTTTTAATTCTTCAGATTCACCAGCAAGATTAACATCACGTAATAAATGACGAATAGCGTCAGCACCCATTCCAGCTTCGAATTCAGTCCCGTATTCTTCACGTTTTTCACGATATTCACGTTCTGTTAATAACTGTTTCTTTTCAAGAGGTGTGTTACCAGGTTCAGTAACAACGTAAGAAGCAAAGTAGATAACTTCTTCCAAAGCACGAGGACTCATGTCTAAGACAAGACCCATACGACTTGGAATTCCTTTAAAGTACCAGATATGTGTAACTGGTGCAGCTAATTCAATATGACCCATACGTTCGCGACGTACTTTAGAACGAGTAACTTCAACACCACAACGATCACAGACGATACCTTTATAGCGAATACGTTTGTATTTACCACAGGCACATTCCCAATCTTTTGTTGGTCCAAAAATACGTTCATCGAATAGTCCGTCTTTTTCAGGTTTTAATGTACGATAATTGATTGTTTCGGGCTTTTTAACTTCACCATATGACCAGCTTCTAATCTTATCAGAAGATGCTAAGCCAATTTGCATGCTATCAAATTTATTGACATCGATCAAAGGACCGACCTCCCTTTAGTTTTATAGTGTGTTGGATTTCTCAAACTAAGCATTAGCTTCATCCACACAAATTTGAGTTCAGTAACTAAGCCAAAATTATTCTTTGTTCATTTCAGCAGCCATTTTTTCGGCTTCTTCTTTAGCTTTTTTCTCTTTTTGTTCATTAGCTAATTTGCTTAACGCATCCACATTAACGATATCATCATCGTCATCATCCATGTCACGTAATTCAATTTCAGTCTTTTTAGCATCAAGTACTTTCATATCTAATCCTAATGACTGTAATTCTTTAACAAGAACACGGAATGATTCAGGAACACCTGGTTTAGGAATTGGTTCGCCTTTGACAATTGCTTCGTATGTTTTCACACGACCCACAACATCATCAGATTTATACGTTAAAATTTCTTGTAACGTGTAAGCAGCACCATAAGCCTCAAGTGCCCAAACTTCCATTTCACCAAAACGTTGTCCACCAAATTGTGCTTTACCACCTAATGGTTGTTGCGTTACTAATGAGTATGGTCCTATTGAACGAGCATGGATTTTATCATCAACCATGTGAGCAAGTTTCATATAGTACATAACACCTACAGAAACACGGTTATCAAATGCATCACCTGTACGTCCATCATATAAGATTGTCTTACCATCATCTGAAATTCCAGCTTCTTTAAAGACATTCCAGATATCTGAATCGCGAGCACCATCAAAAACTGGTGTTGCAACATGGATACCTAATTTACGAGCAGCCATACCTAAATGAAGATCTAAAACTTGTCCAATATTCATACGAGAAGGAACACCCATGGGATTCAAAAGAATATCAACTGGTGTACCATCTGGCATGTAAGGCATATCTTCAGAAGGGACAACGATTGAAACAACCCCTTTGTTACCATGACGTCCAGCCATCTTATCACCCACACGTAACTTACGTTTTTGTGCAATGTAGATACGAACCATCATATTAACACCAGGACTTAATTCATCCCCTGCTTCACGAGTAAAGATTTTAACATCTTGAACAATACCGCCACCACCATGAGGAACTTTCAATGAAGTATCGCGTACTTCACGAGCCTTTTCTCCAAAGATAGCATGTAATAAACGTTCTTCAGCAGATAATTCAGTAACCCCTTTAGGTGTTACTTTACCAACTAAGATATCACCATCATTAACTTCAGCACCAATACGGACGATACCAAATTCATCAAGATCTTTTAATGAATCTTCACCAACATTAGGAATTTCACGAGTAATTTCTTCAGGTCCTAATTTTGTATCACGTGCTTCTGATTCAAATTCTTCAATATGAATTGATGTGTAGACATCATCACGAACAAGACGTTCGTTAATGATAACAGCATCTTCAAAGTTATAACCATTCCAAGTCATAAAGGCAACTAATGGGTTTTGGCCTAAAGCTAATTCCCCATTTTCCATTGAAGGACCATCAGCTAAAATTTCATCAGCATCAACATGATCGTTTACACGAACAATTGGACGTTGATTGTAGTTTTTACCACCATTTGAACGATGGAATTTCATTAATTTGTATTTATCTAAAGCGCCATCTTCACGACGAACACGAATTTCACGTGCATCAACGTATTCAACAGTACCTTCGTTTTTGTTAATTAAAGCGACACCAGAATCATGAGCTGCCTTATATTCAATACCTGTACCAACAAGTGGTGAATGAGGATTGATTAAAGGAACAGCTTGACGTTGCATATTGGCACCCATCAAGGCACGGTTAGAATCATCATTTTCCAAGAAAGGAATACATGCTGTAGCAACAGCCACAACTTGTTTAGGTGAAACATCCATGTAATCGACTTTATCAATACCGATTTCGATATTTTCTGAACGATTACGAGCCATAACGAGTTCATTTACAAATGAATCATCTTCATTTAATGGTGAGTTAGCCTGTGCAATAACATAGTTATCTTCTTCATCAGCAGTCAAGTAATCGATTTTATCAGTTACTTGATGTGATTCCCAGCTCACACGACGATAAGGTGTTTCAATAAAACCATATCGGTTAACACGTGCATAACTTGATAAACTATTAATCAAACCAATGTTAGGTCCTTCAGGCGTTTCAATTGGACACATACGACCGTAATGCGTGTAATGAACATCACGAACTTCATATCCAGCACGATCACGAGTCAAACCACCAGGTCCTAAGGCAGAAAGACGACGTTTATGTGTCAATTCACCAAGTGGATTAGTTTGATCCATGAATTGTGATAATTGAGATGAACCAAAGAATTCTTTAATAGAAGCCACAACAGGACGAATGTTAATCAATTGTTGTGGTGTAACAGTTGTTGTATCTTGAATTGACATACGTTCACGTACAACACGTTCCATACGTGATAAACCAATTCTAAATTGATTTTGTAGTAATTCACCAACTGAACGAATACGACGGTTACCTAAATGATCAATATCATCCACAGAACCAATATTTTCTTTTAAATTAAAGAAATAGTTCATTGAAGCAATAATATCAGCAGGTACAATATGTTTGTATTGTAAGTCAATATTGCCATTACCAATCATTGGCATCTCACGTTCTGGGTCTACTTGAGAATAAACCTTAACGATTTGAAGTACCATAGGTTCAGTAACAACACCATCTTCTGATGGGTGGTATGTGACCGTCTTGAAATCTTGACGATCAAGATATGGTGCTAAAGTTTCCATAACTTGTTTATCAATTACGGTATCTTTTTGTGCAAGTACTTCACCAGTATCTGGATCAGCCAATGTTTCAGCTAATGTTTGGTTCAATAAACGTGTTTTCAAGCTTAATTTTTTATTAATTTTGTAACGACCAACTGGAGCTAAGTCGTAACGTTTTGGATCAAAGAAACGAGCTGTCAATAAACTACGTGAGCTATCAGCTGTTTTAGGTTCGCCGGGACGTAGACGTTCATAAACATCTTTTAAAGATTCTTCAACACGTGAATCATCCGTATTTTTATGAACATCTTTTTCAAGTGTTAGCATTAAGCTATCATTGTTACCCAACATTTCAATAATTTCATCATCAGAACCAAATCCTAAAGCGCGGACCAATTCAGTTAATGGAATTTTACGTGTACGATCAATACGTACATATGAAATATTTTTAGCATCTGATTCATATTCTAACCATGCACCACGGTTAGGAATAACAGTTGTGCCATATGTTTCACGGCCATTTTTATCTAATGAACCATTGTAGTAAACCCCTGGTGAACGAACTAATTGAGAAACAATAACTCGTTCAGCACCATTAATGATAAATGTTCCTTGTTCTGTCATTAATGGGAAATCACCAAAGAAAACATCTTGAGATTTAATTTCGCCAGTTTCATGGTTAGTTAAACGTAATGTAACATGTAATGGAGCCGAATAGTTCGCATCATGTGCGCGTGCTTCATCTACAGTGTATTTAGGTTCTAATAATTGGTAATCAACAAATTCTAATGATAAGTTACCAGCAAAATCGTCAATTGGCATGATGTCTTCAAACATTTCACGAAGACCTTCATCCAAGAACCATTGGTAAGAGTCACTTTGAATTTCGATTAAATTAGGTAAATCTAAAACTTCTTTGATACGTGCGTAACTTCTACGTGTACTGTGTTTACCGTAGTTTACTAAATGTCCAGCCAAATTAGTCACCTCTCAAATTTATTCTGTAAACCTGCCAAAGTCCGATGATTTTATATTACAGTTTGATTACAAATTGCATACTAGACGAAAAAATCGGTTTTTTTGGCAAAAGAAAAAACAAAAACAGTTTATTTATTTTTAAATAATCACCATTTTTGTCTCTCTATAAGGCTTCTTACGGACAATAGATCGTAATCAGCTATAAAAATTCACAGTATTATACATTTAATTATCATATACGCTATTGAATCGGATGTCAACAGTTCGTGCTCATTAAGTCATCGTCACAAATTCTTCAGCACTCGTTGGGTGAATAGCAACTGTATCATCGAAATCTTTTTTAGTTGCGCCCATTTTAATTGCTACTGCAAATCCTTGTAGCATTTCGTCCATGCCTTCTCCAACACCATGTAATCCAACAATTCGTTCATCTTTACCAACCGTAATTAACTTCAGGTTTTCCTTCACCTTACTATCACCTAAACTATAACGCATTGGTGTAAATGATGATCGATAAATTTTTAGATTTTCTTGACCATATTCTAAAGTTGCTTCAGCTTCAGTTAAACCAATCGTTCCAGCAACTGGATGTGAGAATACCACTGTGGGTACCAATTTATAATCTAAATGTTCCGTAGGTTTATTATTAAACACACGCTCCATTAATCTTCGGCTAGCTGCAATTGCAACAGGTGTTAAGTCAAGTTTACCAATAACATCCCCAGTCGCATAAATACCAGCAACTGATGTATTTTGATACTCGTCGACCACAATAGTACCATTATCATTTAATTTAATATTTGTGGCAGAAATATTCATTTTATCGGTAACTGGTCGGCGGCCAACCGCCCAAATAACACAATCTACGACCAATGAGTCATCATTGGTAATAACTTCATATTTACCATCACTTCGCCGTTTCAACTCTGTCACCTTTGAGTTAAAACTAATATCAATTCCATTTTCTATATACGTTTCTGTTACATTTGTTGAAATTAATTCATCAAAATTAGGTAACAACGTGTCGTATTTTGCATACATGTGAACTTTTGACCCTAGTGCATTCAACGTTCCAGCAAGTTCAGTACCAATATAACCGTTTCCGATAACCGCAACTTTAGCAGGTAATTCTTTCAAATCATCAAAGAATTGATTAGATTCAATCCCATACGTTGCGCCAGGAATGTCGGGTATATTGGGTGTTCCACCAGTTGCAATTAGTATGTGCTCTGAGACATATTTTGAGCCATTAACTTCAACTGTTTGATTATCAATAAATTTTGCATAGCCTTTAATGACTTGTACCTGATTTTTATCTAAATTTCTGAAATATGCGCCATGTAATCGTTCAATATATGCAGAACGGTTAGCAACTAATTTTTCAAAATCAAGTTGCGGCTGTTGTTTAGTAAACCCATAATCAGTAGCTAAATCAAAATCTTGTGCTAACGCTGCTGCAGACCACATAATCTTTTTAGGTACACATCCAACGTTGACACAAGTTCCACCAATTTCATTTCCTTCTATTAAAATTACTTTTTTTCCAAAAGAACCAGCTCGATTTGCTGCTGCAATTCCAGCAGAGCCTCCACCAATTACAATAAGATCTATTTTTTCCATAGATAACACTCCTTTTCTAGTGATAAAAAAGGTGCAACTACATGAATAGTTACACCTTTTTAAGTTTACTTCACTGCTACTTTAGTTTTTGATTCTTTAATCGTTACTTTGATAACACCTTTTACAGCACCAATTGTAATATTATCATTATCTTTTATTTGACCAGAAAGAAGAATATCACTTAGACGGTCCTCAACTTCTGTTTGTAATGCACGACGAATGGGTCTAGCACCATATTCTGGATCAAACCCTGCCTTAGCAATCACATCAATTGCTGCAGGTGATATTTTAACCTTAATATCTTGTTCCTTCAACCTATCAATAACTTCTTTAGTCATCAATTTCACAATCTCATGTAATTCAACTTTAGTTAATGAATGGAATATAATTGATTCATCAATTCGGTTTAAAAATTCTGGACGAAAGGCTTTTTTAAGAGCCGCGCGAATTTTTCCAGACATTGCCTTATATTCATCTTTTTCAGATTCTACACCAAATCCAACAAACTTCTCATCACGAACGGCAGTTGCACCTAAGTTAGATGTCATAATGATAATTGTATTTCTAAAATCAATACGACGTCCTTTAGAATCTGTTAAGTATCCATCATCTAACACTTGAAGTAAAATATTAAAAACATCAGGATGCGCTTTTTCAACTTCATCCAAGAGAACAACAGAATATGGTGTCTGACGAACTTTTTCAGTCAATTGTCCACCTTCATCATATCCAACGTAACCTGGTGGCGATCCAATCAAGCGACTTGTACTATATTTTTCCATATATTCCGACATATCCACTCGAATCATTGCTTCTTCAGAGCCAAACATAGCTTCAGCAAGTGCCTTAGCTAATTCAGTTTTACCAACACCCGTTGGCCCAAGGAACATGAATGAACCAATTGGTCTTGCTGGATTTTTCAATCCGCTTCTAGCACGTCGAATAGCCTTTGCAATTGAGCTAACTGCCTCATTTTGACCAATAACACGTTTATGCAAAATGTCTTCAAGATGAATTAAGCGATCACTTTCACTTTTATTCAATTGTTGTACTGGAACACCTGTCCAATCAGAAACAATTCCTGCAATTTCTTCGCTAGTTACCTTTATATCATAATGTTCTGCACTAGACTTAACGGCAGCATTTTTTTCGGCTTCTAAATCTTCAACCTGCTTTTTAACACGCATTTCTTTTGTACGAATACCCGCAGCTAATTCAAAATCTTGCTGACTAACTGCATCATCTTTTTGTTGACGCAATTCGTCAAGTTGATCTTGTTTTTTACTTAATTTTGATTTAGTCCTTGGGCGCTCAATACGAACCTGAGCAGCGGCTTCATCCATTAAATCAATCGCCTTATCAGGTAGGAATCGATCAGTAATATATCGATTACCCATTTCTACTGCTGCTTCAATTGCATCATCGGTAATTTGCACGCGATGATGTGCCTCATATTTAGGTCGGAGTCCCTTTAAAATATCAACAGTCTGTGCTTCTGTTGGTTCTTTGATTGTGATTGTCGCAAAACGTCGTTCCAAAGCAGCATCAGATTCAATGTATTTTTGATACTCATCTAATGTCGTTGCACCAATAACTTGAACTTCACCACGAGCCAATGCAGGTTTTAATATATTAGATGCATCTATTGCACCTTCTGCACCCCCTGCACCAATTAACGTGTGTAATTCATCAATAAATAAAATAACATCTTTAGTCGTGTATACTTCTTTCAATATTTTCTTTAACCGATCTTCAAATTCACCACGATATTTTGTTCCCGCAACTAATGATCCCATATCAAGCATCATTAATCGTTTTCCAATCATGTCTTCAGGAACGTTTCCGTCAACTAATCGTTGAGCAAACCCCTCAGCGATTGCAGTCTTACCAACACCAGGTTCACCAATTAACACTGGATTATTCTTAGTTCGACGACTCAATACTTGAGTTAATCTTTTCACTTCAGAATCTCGACCAATTACAGGGTCAATCTGCTTATCACGAGCCATTTTAGTCAAATCACGTGCTAATTCATCTAATGTAGGTGTTCCCTCTTCTGGAGTTTGTTTACCACGATTCTTTTGTCTCATCTGAACTTCACTGACACCAAGTTGACGGAAAATCATTTTACGTACCTGCTTAACATCAGCACTTAATCCGCCCATAATTCTTGATGATAATATTTCATTATTACTTGTTAGCGCTAGTAAAAGATGCTCTGTACCCACCTTACTTGCATTTAAATTTTTAGCTTCATCGTTAGCAATTGATAAAATCATTTTTGCTTTTGGTGAGTAAGGTAAATAATTATCATTTTTATTTAATCTCAATGATCCATAACCAGTGAATCTTTCGATTTCTTCCATTATATCTTCTGGATCAACATTAAATTGTTTCAATACTTTATCTGCAATACCATTTTGTACTTCAGACAAAGCCAAAAGTAAATGTTCAGTACCAACGGCTTGTTGACGATAGTGTTTAGCAGCTTCCTGTGCTCGAATAAGAACTTCTTTTGCACTCGGCGTAAATAAATTATCCATATTATTACCTCTTTCTACTCTTCATATCGTAAGCGATTAATTAAATTAATCAACATTTTAGCGCGTATCATATTTTCTGATTCTGTATCCATACCAAGAAAAACATCTTTCTTTATTATAGCTAAAACTAAATTTGATTCTTTTTTTGTCAATGTCTTCTCATCATATAAACTTTGAATAATATCGTAACCTTCTTGTTGGGATACGTTTGTACCAATTAAATTTTCTATTGTTTGAATAAATTCTTGATCTACAAAAAGATTTACCTTTTCTATCCTAATATATCCACCGCCACCACGTTTACTCTCTACTACATATCCATTTTGAATAGTAAATCGCGTGTTAATAACATAATTTATTTGCGATGGTACACAATTAAATAATTCAGCAACTTCAGAACGTTTAATGACTATTTCTTTTTCGTCTAAAAGAATTTTCTTAAAATACTTCTCAATCACATCAGAAATATTCTGACCCTGCATATTCATCACCTCAAATAGTTTGACTAATGTTGACTTTCATTATACGAAATATAAATTAAAATTGAAAGTTATTTGTCCTAAACAAAAAAAGGAATTTAAACATAAAGTTTAAATTCCTTTTTCAATTAATCGGGAAAACAGGATTCGAACCTGCGACCCCCTGGTCCCAAACCAGGTGCTCTACCAAGCTGAGCTATTTCCCGAACACAAAAAAATGCACCCAGTAGGAGTCGAACCTACAACCTTCTGATTCGTAGTCAGACACTCTATCCAGTTGCGCTATGGGTGCATTAAAAATATAAAATTAAAACAATAAATGGTGCCGAGGACCGGAATCGAACCGGTACGGTGATCACTCACCGCAGGATTTTAAGTCCTGTGCGTCTGCCAGTTCCGCCACCCCGGCATTTATTGAAAAGCGGAAGACGGGATTCGAACCCGCGACCCCCACCTTGGCAAGGTGATGCTCTACCACTGAGCTACTTCCGCAAAAAAATTAAAAAATGGTGCCGACTAGACGATTCGAACGCCCGACCCCCTGATTACAAATCAGGTGCTCTACCAACTGAGCTAAGTCGGCATAACTGAAAATGATGCGGGTGAAGGGACTTGAACCCCCACGTCTTACGACGCTAGATCCTAAATCTAGTGCGTCTGCCAATTCCGCCACACCCGCAGAATGTGGAATTGAAAATGAGCCGTGACAGGCTCGAACTGTCGACCCTCTGATTAAAAGTCAGATGCTCTACCAACTGAGCTAACGGCTCAAATGGAGGTTACAGGGCTTGAACCTGTGACCCTCTGCTTGTAAGGCAGACGCTCTCCCAACTGAGCTAAACCTCCAAATAATAAAAAAAGCATGGCAACGTCCTACCCTCGCAGGGGGCGACCCCCAACTACTCTTGGCGCTAAGAAGCTTA